>JBILVW010000161.1:0-6586 GCA_044370205.1 Pirellulales bacterium
CGGCGAGGTCTACGAGATCGACGAGCTGGCCGCGAAGTGGACGTTCACGGGCCGCGAGAAGCTCACGGTGCCCGAGGCTCTCGAACTGAAGCAGACCCTCGAGGAGATCGAGGAGCTGCTGCGGCACTTGGAGGCCGCGCGGCAGAACGCCCAGCTGTATTTCATCGACATGGAGAAGCTCGGCCGCCACGTCGAGCAGGGGGAGCTCGACGACCTCGATCGCCTCAAGCGGCAGGTGCAGGCGCTCGTCGAGCAGATGGCCGCCCAGCAGGGGCTCGAGCGGACGAAGCGGGGCTACGAGCTCACACCCAAGGCGATGCGGACGTTCCAAGGCAAGCTGCTCGAAAAAATCTTCTCGTCGCTCGACCCGTCGCGAACGGGCCGCCACCAGGTGAACGTGACGGGTGACGGGGCGGTGGAGCTGGTGCCCACGCGGCCCTACGAGTTCGGCGACTCGGTGGCCCACATGGACATCCCCGGCTCGCTCGTCAACGCGCTGCTGCGGCAGGCAGGCGAACCGGCCGGCAGCCGCCTGCGGCTCACGCCCCGCGACATCGAGGTGCACCGCACCCGCAACACGCCGAAGTGCGCCACCACGGTCGTGCTCGACATGAGCGGCTCGATGCGGTACGGCGGCACCTACATCGACGTGAAGCGCATGGCGCTGGCGTTGCAGGGCCTCGTGCACCGCGAGTTCCCCGGCGACTTTCTCCAGTTCATCGAGATGGCGTCGTTCGCCCGGCCGCGGCCCGCGAACGAGATCGTGAAACTGCTGCCGAAGCCGGTCACCATCTTCGACTCGGTGGTCCGCCTGCGGGCCGACATGAGCGACCCGCGGATCTCCGAGGCCGACGTGCCGCCGCACTTCACCAACATCCAGCACGCGTTGCAGCTCTCGCGGCAGCATCTCGCCCGGCAGGACACGCCCAACCGCCAGGTGATCATCATCACCGACGGCCTGCCCACGGCGCACTTCGAGGGGAGCGACCTCTACCTGCTCTACCCGCCGCACCGGCGGACGGAAGAGGCCACGATCCGCGAGGCCCAGGCCTGCCGCCGTGAGGGGATCATCGTCAATGTGTTCTTGCTCTCAGGCTGGTCGCAATCCCGCGAAGACATCCAGTTCGCCTACCGGCTCGCCGAGACAGCGCGGGGCCGCGTCTTCTTCGCGGCCGGCAAAGAACTCGACCGCTTCGTCGTCTGGGACTACGTCGCCCGCCGCCGATCGATCGTGGGGTAGAGAACCCACTGCGTTGGATCTCAGGTTCCCCAATCCGCGTTCACCGGAGGGGCTGCCCGTGCCGTCGAGCCGGCGTAGGTGACCAGCGCAGCCCGGAGGGCGGAGCGCAGGCACCTCCGAGAGAGCGAAGGGCATGGATGCCCGTAGCGAACGTCCGAGCGAGACGGCACGGGTAGCCCCGACTCACTCAGCGGGTGGAGTTCTCTGCCTTCGAACCTCGCGGGCGAGCATCGCGGCTGAACCCAGGGCGGCGGCGGCGGCGAGGCTGGCGAGCGTCCAGAGCGGCACGATCCGGTCGCGGGGCTTTTGCTCGGCCTCACGGGCCGTGTCGGCGAGGTCGATGGCCGGCAGGCCGGCCGCGCGACGCTGGCGCTCGATGGCGGCCTCTTGCCGGCCGAGAAACCGCCCCTCCACCTGCCGCTGCCGACGGTCGAACTTCGGGGCGATGACCGCAATGCCGACCAGGGCCATGACAGAGAACATCAGGCCCCAAAACCAGGGACTGTCCGTGGGCCGAAACGGCGGCCGGGGTTGGTCCGATTGCGACCGGGAATCAGCTGGCGAATCGTCTGGCGACACGGAAACCTCAGGAATCGGGAGCGGCATCCGACATTTACACACAGGAGCTTGTCAGAATTCGGCGGCCCGCTACAGTCAGGGTATGGCACATTCGCAGTCTCAGCCAGCGGCCAGGCATACCGACCAGGCGGTCATCGACCTCCTGCGAGTGGACGCGGCCATGAGCGTGGGGAACTTGGCGTCGGCGCTCGGCGTCACGGCCACGGCCGTGCGGCAGCGGCTCGATCGGCTGATGCAGAGCGGCCTCGTGGAGCGGCAGGCGGTCGGCGGCCGGCGGGGCCGACCGTCCCATGCCTACAGTCTCACCGAGCAGGGGCGACGGGTCGGTGGCGACAATTTCCGGGATCTGGCCCTCGTGCTGTGGCGAGAGATTCGAGCTGTCAAAGATCCAGTCGTCCGGCGGGGCCTCCTCGGCCGGATCGGCTCGGGGCTCGCTGATGTTGACCGCGGTTCGGTTGCGGGCACGACGCCTGCGGAGCGACTCGGGGGCGTGGCCGAACTGCTGCGGCGTCGGCAGATCGCCTGCGGTGTCGAGGCCCAGGCCGAGGGCGGGCTGCCGGTGCTGACGACGTATTCATGTCCCTACCCCGATCTCGCCGAAGCCGATCGCGGCATCTGTGCCGCGGAACGCTCGATGATCGAGGAATTGGTCGGCGATGCCGTGCGGCTCTCCGAGTGTCGGCTCGACGGCGGCTCCTGCTGCCGATTCACGGTCGGTGCCGGAGTCGGCGGCGAAGCCGTGTCGGCTGCCGGCGAACCGAACGCCGACGAGCCCTTGCAATCCCGGGTGTAAAGGCGTCGAATGCCATCGCTGACCGCCAATTTTTGCCGCAAAACCTGACCGAAACACTTTCGCGACACCACTTGGAGCCCTTGCCATGACCGTCACTACCCCCACGAGCTTCGGCACCGCGATCACCGGCTCGGCGGCCGCCCCCAGCGGCCCCTGGATCGAGGGCCGGTTCGAGGAAAACCTCGTGCTCACGACCGTCGAGCAGGCGATCAACTGGGCCCGCCAGTCGAGCATCTGGCCGATGACCTTCGGCCTCGCCTGCTGTGCGATCGAGATGATGGCGGCCGGCGCGAGCCGCTACGACATGGATCGCTTCGGTGCCGGCGCCTTCCGCGCCACGCCCCGCCAGGCCGACCTGATGATCGTGGCGGGCACGGTCACCTACAAGATGGCGAGCCGCGTCCGCCGCCTCTACAACCTGATGCCCGATCCGAAGTACGTAATCGCGATGGGCGCCTGCACGACCGGTGGTGGGCCGTACTTCAAGTGGGGCTACCACGTCGTGAAGGGCGTTGATCTCGTCGTGCCCGTCGACGTCTACGTGCCTGGCTGCCCGCCGCGACCGGAGAGCCTGCTCGAGGGGCTGATGCGGATTCAGGACAAGATCCTGGGCCAGCGGATCGCCAAGCAGAAGGGGGCTGCGGGCAAGGTGGCCGACGAGCTTCCGGTGCCGCACCACTCGGGCTACGTCGCCCCGGCGGCTGGCACGGACGACCTCGTGTTCGATCACCAGAAGGTGAACGCCTGAGCCGGTTGCCTGCGGGCACGGCGTACGGTTGATGCGGAGAGTTTGAATCGCACGGTTCGGGATCATTCGGCACGGCACCAAGACAGAGCGGAGCAATCGGTCATGACGGCAGGTGGAAAGTCGGGCGAGCAACTGGTCATTCGCGGGCTGCACGTGGCAGTCGAGGGCCAGGAGATTCTCAAGGGGGTCGATCTCACGATCGGCCGCGGCGAGATTCACGCGCTCATGGGCCCCAACGGCTCGGGCAAGAGCACGCTCGGCTACGCGATCATGGGCCATCCCAACTACGAGGTGACGGCCGGCTCGATCGAGCTCGTCGATGCCAACGGCTCGCGGCACGACGTGCTGGCGATGGAGCCCGATGAGCGGGCCCGGGCCGGCATCTTCCTCGCCTTCCAGCGGCCGATGTCGATCCCCGGCGTGCGGCTGGCGGAGTTCCTCAGGCACTCCGTGACCAACGTCCGTAATCCCGACCGCAAGGAGGGAGAGGAGCTGATGCCGATGCGGGATTTCCGCAACGAGCTGAAGTCGAAGATGGGCGAGCTGTCGATCGATGCCGAGTTCGCCAAGCGGTACGTGAACGACGGCTTCTCCGGCGGTGAGATGAAGCGGGCCGAAATCCTCCAGCTGGCCATGCTGCGGCCGAAGTTCGCCGTTCTCGACGAGACCGACAGCGGCCTCGACGCCGACGCCGTGCGGCTCGCCAGCCAGAGCATCGCGAGGATCGGCAGCGGAGGCGGTCCGGGCAGCGCCGAGATGGGCATCCTCATCATCACCCACCACGAACAGCTCCTCGAGCACAACATCCCGCTCAAAACGCACGTCATGCTCGGCGGGCGGATCGTCGAGTCGGGCGGTCCGGAACTGGCCGCGGAACTGCACAAGAAGGGCTACGAACGCATCCGGGCGGCTTATCCGGAGGCGGCCGCGGCCGAGCGGGCGCTCGAACGAACTGCCGAGCCCGTCGGTTCCTGAGCCACCTACCGCATCCATCAGCACGAGACACATCGGACGAGGAGACGCACCCATGGCGACCGGATTGGAAGAAAGCTCGACACTCGCGATCGGCGAGATCAACAAGTACGACTTCCGCACCGACTCTCCGGCAGTCTTCAAGGCCCGCAAGGGCATCGATCCCGAGATCGTCTGCCAGATCTCCGAGATGAAGCGTGAGCCCGAGTGGATGCGGGACTTCCGCCTGAAGTCGCTCGAGATCTTCAACTCCAAGCCCATGCCCAACTGGGGCGGCCGGATCGGCGTCGACTTCCAGGACATCTACTACTACCTCAAGCCCGCGGAGCAGCAGGGCAAGACGTGGGAAGAGGTGCCCGACGCCATCAAGCAGACGTTCGACAGGCTCGGTATCCCCGAGGCCGAGCGAAAGTTTCTGGCCGGCGTGAAAGCCCAATTCGAGAGCGAGGTGGTCTACGGCTCGCTGCAGGAGGATCTGGCCAAGAAGGGCGTGATCTTTACCGACACCGACACCGCCGTCCGCGAGCACTCCGACCTGCTCCGCGAGTATTTCGGGAAAATCATCCCCCCCACCGACAACAAGTTCGCCGCCCTCAACTCGGCCGTCTGGTCGGGAGGTTCGTTCATCTACGTGCCGAAGGGGGTCTCGATCGAGTTCCCGCTCCAGGCCTACTTCCGGATCAACGCCGAGAGCATGGGGCAGTTCGAGCGGACGCTGATCATCGTCGATGAAGGCGCCCACGTGCACTACGTCGAGGGCTGCACCGCCCCGATGTATTCCACGGAGAGCCTCCACTCCGCGGTGGTCGAGATCGTGGTCAAGAAGCACGGCCGCTGCCGCTACACCACGATTCAAAACTGGGCCAACAACATCTACAACCTCGTGACCAAGCGGGCGATGGCCTACGAAGGCGCCCTGATGGAATGGATCGACGGCAACCTCGGCAGCCGCCTGACGATGAAGTATCCGGCCGTCTACATGATGGAGCCGGGGGCCCGCGGCGAGATTCTCTCGATCGCCTTCGCCTCGGCCGGCCAGCACCAGGATGCCGGGGCCAAGCTCGTCCACGCGGCCCCGCACACGAGCGGCCGGATCGTCTCCAAGAGCATCTCGAAGAACGGCGGCCGGGCCAGCTACCGTGGCCTCGTGAAGGTCGAGCCCGGCGCCCGCAAGAGCCGGTCGAGCGTCGTCTGCGACGCGCTCATCCTCGACGACAAGAGCCGTAGCGACACCTACCCCTACATCGAGATCGAGGAGCAGGACGTCTCGATCGGCCACGAGGCGAGCGTGTCGAAGATCGGCGAGGAGCAGCTCTTCTATCTGATGAGCCGCGGGCTCTCCGAGGCGGAGGCGAGCACCATGATTGTCGGTGGCTTCATCGAGCCGCTCGTCAAGGAGCTGCCGATGGAATACGCCGTCGAGATGAACAAGCTGATCCAGCTCCAGATGGAAGGGTCGGTGGGCTGAAGCCATGACGACCGCCGTCGCCCCTCCGCCTGCCGTCAGCGGGTTCACTCGCGAGATTCTCGAACTGCTGGTCCGTGGCTCAGGAGCCCCCGACTGGGCGTCCGAACTTCGTCGCGAGGCCCTGGGCCGGCTCGAATCGCTCGCCCTGCCCGATCGCCGCGATGAGAACTGGATGCGGACCGACCTGCGGATGTTCAAGCCGGCGGGCTGGTCGTTTCGGCCGGCGCCCCAGGCTGGCACTCTGCTTCCCGCCGGCCTGCTGGCCGCCGGCGAGACCGCGCTCGCCGAGGACTTCGACGCCGACGTCAGCCCGTCGGTGGCCGCGACGCCCGCGTCACTCGCCGGCCGGTTCGCCTCGCTCGACGGTCACGTCATGGTCGATGAACTCGATCCGGCGCTCGCCGCCCAAGGCGTGGCCTTCGGGTCGGCCGAGCGGCTGCTGGCGGAGCGTCCCGATGCCTTTCGTCCGCACTGGTTCTCGGTGATCGATGCCGGCTCCGACTGGTTCGCCGCGCTCCACGCCGCGTTCCACCGGGCGAGCGCCGTGCTCTACGTGCCGCCGCGGGTGCGGATCGCGGCGCCGTTCCACGTGCTCTCGGCGCTGTCTGATGGCGGCGTGGACACGTCCCACGTGCTCGTCGTGCTCGGCGAAGGTGCCGAGGCCACGGTGCTCACGGAAACGGCCGGGGGCGGGGCGAGCGGCAGCGGTGGCTTCCACTGCGGCGGCACCGAGATCGTCGTCGGCCAGTCGGCCTTTCTGCGGATGGTGAATCTGCAGAACTGGAA
>JBILVW010000258.1:0-4712 GCA_044370205.1 Pirellulales bacterium
CGACGAGCATGCTCTTCGCGCTGGCGTTCGTGTCGATGTTCATCATCGGCGGTCTCTCCGGCATCTTCATGGCCGCGACCCCCGTCGACATCTTCATTCACGACACCTACTTCATCGTGGCTCACTTCCACTACGTGCTCTTTGCGGGCACGGCCATGGGGGTGTGGGCGGCGATCTACTTCTGGTTCCCGAAGATGTTCGGCCGCACGATGAACGAGTTCTGGGGCAAGGTCCACTTCTTTCTCACGTTCCTGTTCATGAACGGCACCTTCTTCACGATGCACATCCTCGGCGCCGTCGGCTTCCCCCGCCGGCTCGCCGACGCCTACCACTACGAGACGTTCCACCATCTCCAGCCCCTCAACGCATTCATGACCTGGTGCGCCATCGGCATGGTGGCCTCGCAGATCATCTTCGCGGTCAACTTTTTCTGGAGCATGTTCTACGGCCCGGTCGCGGGCCGGAACCCGTGGAACGCGAATACGCTCGAGTGGACGGCCCCGAGCCCGCCGGGCCACGGCAACTTCGACTTCCAGCCGGTCGTGTACCGCGGTCCCTACGAGTACTCGGTGCCGGGCTGCGAGAAGGACCACCTCATGCAGACGGATCCACCGAACGCGGCGGCTGCGGCGGCGGCCTTGGCGGCTCATTAGCGGGCCGAGACGTCGTTGAGCCCAAGCCGGCTCCGGGACGGCACGAGTTCCCTCGCTGAAGGCCGCGGCGGCCTAAGGCTCGGGATCCTCGTGCCGATCCCTTCGCCTCCCCGGGACGGCGAGGGGCCGAGGGGCAGGCGGAAGAGTAGAGAATCCGAAGAGTAGCGAAGTTCGAGAAGTTCGATTTGCGATGACGTCATCCTCGACAACCTGGAACTGGCTGCATCTCCTGAGCTGTCTGCTCGTGGGGGTGACGGCGGTGCTGCTGTCGTTCGGGGCGCTCGTCACGACCTACGAGGCGGCGATGGCCGTGCCCGATTGGCCGGCGACGTATGGCCACAACATGTTCCTGTTTCCGTTCGCCGAGTGGTTTCACGGGCCCTGGGACCTGTTTCTCGAGCACGGCCACCGGCTGCTCGGGGCGGTCGTGGGAATGATCACGCTCGTGCTCGTGGCGGTCGTGTGGCGATCGACGACCACGACCATCGTGAAGGCGCTCGCGGTGGCGGCCGTGCTGCTCGTCGTCGTGCAGGGGCTGCTTGGCGGGGCGCGGGTGCTGCTCGACGACAAGACGGTGGCCAAGGTGCATGCCTGCACGGGGCCGCTCTTCTTCGCCGTCGCTGTCGCCGTCGCCACGCTCACGCATCGGGGACATGCGGCCGCGGCGGCTGCGTCGGCAGGCGGAGGTCGGGCGGCCACTGCGTTGCTCGTGGCCGCCTACGTGCAACTCGTCGCCGGCGCCCAGCTGCGGCACGCCGATGCGACGATCGAACCGGCCACGTTCGGCTGGCTCGTCGCGCTGCACGTCTTCGGTGCCTGCGCCGTCGCGGCACTCGCCGCAGCGGCGTTTGTCGGCGTGCCCGACGGGCCGTCCCCCGCACGCTGGTGGGCCCGCCTGATGGTGGTGGCCATCGCCTGCCAGTTCCTGCTCGGCGGCGGCGCCTGGATCGCCAACTGGGGCCTGCCTCACGGACTCCTGCCCGATGCCTGGCAGTCGGCCGACGCCCGCGTGGCCCGCAGTGCCTGGTCGGCCTGGGTGACCACCGGCCACGTCGTGCTCGGGATGCTCATCCTCGGCGGCTCGGTCGTGCTGGCGATCCTCTCGGGGGGGTTCGACCGCGGCCGGGCGGCGAACGTGTCTTCGACCGAGAGGGCCTTCGCATGACGCCCGTCGCCTCCGCGGCCACCGTCGAAATGCTCGCCCCTGCCGACATGGTGGGGGCCACAGGCTCCGGGGCAGTCGCTCTTCCCTCGCGTTCCTTGGCCGCCACGATCTCGCAGCTCGTCCGGCCACGGATCGCCGTCATGGTGCTCGCGACCGTGGCGACGGCCGCATGGCTCACCGGCGGCCGACCTGTCGAGCCGCTGCAACTCGTGGTGGTGCTCGTCGGCACGGCGCTCGTGGCCGCGAGTTCGAGCATCGTCAACCAGATTCTCGAGCGGCATACCGACCGCCTGATGCCCCGCACGGCGATACGCCCACTCGTGACCGGCGAGATGGCCGTGCCGGTCGCGGCCTGGTGGTCGGCGGGCCTGCTCGTCGTCGGGGCTGCGGCCGTCACCGCCGCCGGTGGCTGGCCGGCGGCCGCTGCGGCGGTCGCAACTTGGCTGCTCTACGTGCTCGTCTACACGCCGATGAAGCGGACCTCCCCGCTCAATACGGCCGTGGGCGCCGTCGCCGGTGCGTTGCCGGTGGCGATCGGCTGGCTGGCCGCCGACGGCCCGGCCCGGCTGGCAGGTGGCGATGCCCGCGGAGCCCTCGCCGCGGCCTCCCTCGCCGCGGTCCTTTATCTCTGGCAGTTCCCGCATTTCATGGCCATCGCCTGGCTCTATCGCCGCCAGTACGCCGCGGCCGGCCTGCAGATGCTCACGGTCGTCGATCCCACCGGCCTGCGGGCCGCCGGTCAGGCGCTTTCGGCAGCGATCGCCATGGTGCCTGTCAGCCTCGTGCTCGCTGTGCCGTCCGGCAGCGTTCGGCTGTTCCTGGCGGCGGCGGTGGCCGCGGTCGCGTATGCTGTCGCCACGGCCAGATTCGCGGTGCGGCGCGACGATGCGACCGCCCGCACGCTCCTGCTCACGTCGCTCGCGACGCTGCTCGGGCTCCTGGCCGCCGCCGTGGCGTTCGGCCGGCCCGTGTAAACCACTCCCTCATTCATTCATCAGATATCCCGCACCTCTCAGGCATCGTCGATGAACGCTTCCGCGATCTCCATTCCGCACGGTCACGATCACGGTGGTCACGGCCAGGATGACGGCCACGGCCATCACGGGCACGTGACGCTCCAGTACCAGCCCGGCCTGCCCCTCTCGAAGGGCAAGTTGATCATGTGGCTGTTCCTCTCGACGGAGATCATGTTCTTCGCCGCGCTGCTCGGCAGCTACGTCGTGCTCCGCTTCGGCGCGGCGGTCTGGCCGAAGCCGCATCACGTGCACCTGAGCGAGCCGATCGGCGCCTTCAACACGTTCGTGCTCATCTGCTCCAGCGTCACGATCGTGCTCGCCCTCGAGGCCGCACGGGTCAACAAGGTGGGCCTCGCAAAGACCTGGATGCTGCTCACGCTGCTCCTCGGCTCGCTCTTCCTCGGCATCAAGGGCTACGAGTACCAGGCGAAGTTCTCCCACGGCATCTATCCCTGGGCTCCCCGCGGCCTGATCTATGAACGGCCCGACCTCTATTACGGCTCCGCCGTGCGGGCTCGACTGGGCGAGCCAGCCATCATCGACCGCCTCAAGGAACTCGACGACGCGCCGGCCGATTCGCTCTCCGCCGATCAGATCGCCGCCCGCACGCGGCTCCAGCAGGTGCGGAAGATGGTGGCCAGCCCCGATCAACAGGCCTTCGATCTCGCTGTGGTGGCCGACCAGATCATGCCGCTGCCTGCCGAAGGGGCCGCCCATGGCAGTGATCATGGCAGTGAAGCTGGGCATGGCGGCGGCCTCAACGACGTGTTCCCCTGGCTACGGCTCCCGATCGTGATCCCCGGGGGCAACATGTGGGCCAGCACCTACTTCCTGATGACCGGCTTTCACGCCGTCCACGTGCTCGTGGGCCTGATCGTGTTCACGATCCTGCTCACCTACCGGCTCGACGCCAAGCGCTCGGGCATGATCGAGAACGCCGGACTCTACTGGCACTTCGTCGATCTCGTGTGGATCTTCCTCTTCCCGCTCCTCTACCTCTTTTAGCCGTGAGGCACCTCCGATCATGAGCCACCCTGCACACGACCCCCACGGCCCCGTCACACGGCCCGGCGAGACCGCCGACGAGGCCCTCGAGCACTCGGCCCACGCCCACGCCCACGACGAGGAGCACGGCCACGGCGGCATCGGCAAGTACCTGCTCGTCTTTCTGGCCCTCTGCGGCCTGACGACGATGTCGTTCCTCACCTACTCGCCGGCCTGGCCGTGGCGGGACCAGCCGCAGGTGGGCTGGGCCTTCATGATGGCCGTCTCCTGCACCAAGGCGATGCTCGTGGTGCTGTTCTTCATGCACGTCTTCTGGGAGGCGAACTGGAAGTACGTGCTCACGATCCCGGCGGCGATGATGGCGATCTTCATGGCGATCATGCTGATCCCCGACGTGGGGATGCGGAACCGCATGGTGTCGCAGGAGCGGGCGCTGCACATGGCCCGCGGCTCGGACGTGGAACTGCTCGAGAAGGCGGCCGCGGCGGCCGCTGATGCGGGGGCGCATTGAAGCGCGGAGCCGACGAGCCCAATCCGCCGGCCGGGGGCACGTGCTCGCCGCCGGCGGATTTTGACGACGCGAGCTCAACTGAAATGGTTCGCCAACTCTGGCAGTCAAAATTCACCGGCGGCTGCGCGCGACCCCCGGCCGGCTTCGCCGCTCAAAAAGGGGTCAGCCACCTTTTTTTCTCGTTGCTTGCCCTCGTGGCATCTGGCTGTCGGCCGGCGGAAGAAGTCCGTCAGCAGCGGGCGGAGCCGCCGTTGCCCGTGGCGGGGAAGGTCGAGGTGGACGAGGAGACGGCCGCGAACATCGCCGCCACGCCGTTTACGCTGACGGATCAGACCGGGGCCGAGTTCAGCTCGCAGGCGCTC
>JBILVW010000162.1:0-6454 GCA_044370205.1 Pirellulales bacterium
CGTTCACTCAACCTTGATCTTCGGGGCCTTCGGCTTGTCTTCCTTGCCACCCTTGTCGTCCGACTTCGATTCGGGGGCGAGCACCGGTGGGAAGCCGTTGAGCCGACGCCAGATTTCGTAGCCGAGCGACACGCGGTTCAGAAACACCCAGCCCACGGCCTGGTTGCCCTGCCGCAGAAACTCGGCCGCCGGCCAGGCGTCCTTCACGAGCCGCTGCTCCGGCTCCACGAGCACCCGAAACTTCCCGGCGCCGCCGGCGGCAGGGTCGATCTGCCGGATCTTGCCGCCGAAGGTGCCGATGGCCAGTTCGGGCCAGCCGGAGAACTGCACGGCGGGCCAGCCCTCGAACTGCAGCCGCACGTGCGGCATCGAGCCGGTCCTGTCGGCGAAGGCCAGCACGAGCGGGGCGTCGAGGCCATCGAGGAAGAGCTCCACCACGCGGTCGCTGGTGTCGGGCACGATCGTGCAGAGATCGTCGCCTTCCTTCACATACTGCCCCCCCTGTCCGACGTTGGCCGACACGCGAAACACCACGCCATCCAGCGGCGCCACCACCTTCCGGGCCTTGAACCGCTCGATGCGGTTGTCGATGTCCTGCATCTCCCGCTCGATCGAGAAGGCATTCTGCTCCGCTTTCCGCAGGTTGCTGCGAGCCACGGCGATCGCCGACAGGCC
Organism: Pirellulales bacterium; assembly: GCA_044370205.1. Taxonomy (GTDB): domain Bacteria; phylum Planctomycetota; class Planctomycetia; order Pirellulales; family UBA1268; genus QWPN01. Next base: position 676 of record JBILVW010000162.1, read on the forward strand.
GTTGGCATCGGCCTGCAAGAGCAACGCCTCCTGCGTGAGCAGCCCGGCCTGGGCCCGTTGGATCTCGGCATCGGCCTTGTCGATGTCGGTCTGGGCGCGGTCGGCCCGCATCCGTGCCTCGTCCCGCTCCAGCCGGCTGGTGAGGCCGCCGAACTTGGGATTCGTGAAGAGATCCTCGAACGTCTCGGAGCGGTTCTTCTCGAACGTCTGGGCGAACGACATGTTGGCCCTCGTCTGCTCGGCGATCGAGATCGCCCGCTGGGCCGCCTCGCGGTTGGCCTGGGCCGCCTTCACGGCCGCGTCGCGGGCCGACTCCTGCGCCTTCGAGGCCGCCGTCAGTTCCATCACCTCCTCGTGGGCCGCGCCGAGCCGTTCCCTGAGGAAGGCCCGCTGCTGGTCGAGTCGCGAGGCGAGTTCCGGATCGTTGTCTTCGATGTCCACGATCGGGTCGCCCGCCTTCACGCGGCTGCCTTCGACGACGTGCCACATCCGCACCTGCCCCGACACCCGTGCGGTGAGGGTCTGCGTCCGCTCCGTCGGCGCGTAGGCCACCACGCTGCCGCGGCACTGCACCGTCTGCTGCCAGGGCACGAGGGCCAGGGCGAACGGCGTCGCCAGAAACGCGAGCAGCAGCAGCCGCGCCACGAGCTTCACGCCCCATGGCGTGGCCGCGCGGCTCACCGCCGACCTCACCGGCTTCGCATCGGAATGTGCCGCATCGTGCGCCATCATGACCATTCCACCAGTCTGTCGCACCGCTTCTTGATATCGTCCCGCGTCGTCACGACCACCAGGCTCCACGGGGCCGAGCGGTCGAAGAGCGAATCGATCAGCTGCGGGCAGTCGTAGAGATCCAGGGCATCGAGGATGCCGTTGAGGAGCAGGAGCCGCGGTTTGCCGGCGAGCGCCCGGGCGATCGACAGCCGCGACACGGCGTTGGCCGAGAGCGGCCGGCCGTCGGAGGCGATCGGCGTGGCCACGCCCTGCGGCAGTCGCGCCACCTCGTCGGCGAGGCCCACCATGTCGAGGGCCCGCCGCACGTCGGCTGCCGAGAGATCGCTGCGGCCCACACGGATGTTCTCGGCCACGGTGTCGGCGAAGATCTCGGCCTGGCCCACGTACGCGAGTTGCAGCCGGGTGACGGCGCGGTCGAGCGAGCGGGCGTCGATGCCGTCGAATTCGAGCAGCCCCTCCTTCGGCACCCGCAGAAGTGCGAGCGTCTCGAGCAGAAACGTCTTGCCGCTGCCCGACGGGCCATACACGCCCACCCGCTCGCCCGGCTTCACGTCGAGCTGCTTCGGTGGCCGGCCGCCGTAGGCCACCTCGGCCCGCACCCCCATCGGCTGCTCACTCGGCGGCAGCGTCTCGCCTCCCACGCGTTCCAGCGGGAGCTGTTCGATCACGCCCAGCTTGTCGAGTGAGGCCTGGAGGTCGTAGAAGGCCTCGATGTATTTGCCGGCCTTCGAGATCGCGGTGAGCACGAGTGTGACGAGCAGCTCGCCTGCCACGAGCTGGCCGAGCGTGAGCTGCCGCTGGATCACGAGCCACCCGCCGAGGCCGAGCAGCACGGTGCTCGCCACTGCTTCGAGCAACAGGGCGAAGAGCGTCTGCCGCCAGACCACGCTGTAGTGCCGACGGCGGGCGGTCACGTAGGCGTCGGCGAGCGAATCGGCCCGCTCGAATGCGAGCGAGGCCCCGCGGCCGAAGCGGAAGGTGTGGGGGCACTTCGCGAGTTCTTCCAGCCAGGCTGCCACGTCGAACTTCGCGTAGCTTTCATCGATGCTGGTCCGCACGCCGCCGATGCCCAGGGCGAAGATCAGGAACAGCACCAGCGCCACCATCACGGCTGCAAATGTGAGCAGGTAGGGGTGGTAGAAGGCGAGCACGGCGAGGCCCACGATCGTGATCATGACCACGCCCACGCCGTCCACGAGCAGGGTGGCCATCGACTTCTGCACCGACGCGACCTCGAAGAACCGGTTGACCACGTCGGTGGGATTGCGTCCGTCGAACGACTCGATCTCGGCCCGGGCGAAGTGTTCGGCGAAGGCGTCGGCCGTGCGGACGAAGAGCCGCCGCTGGAGCAGTTCGGCGACATAGAGCTGCAGGGCCTTGAGGGCGTTCTGCAGCATCAAGAACGCGAACATCACCAGCGAGAGCACGATCACCGGCCAGAGTTGGATGCCGAAGGCCACGGTGTTGACGAGGGCCTCGATGGCGGCCGGCGTCGCGATCGAGAGCACGCCCGTGGCCACGGCGAAGGCCATGATCGTGAGCACGTCGGCCCGCTCGAGGCGCAGCGACTCCGACAGCCGCTGCCAGGGCCGTTTCGTGGGGTGGCGGGAGTGGTGGTGGGTGTCGGCCATGCGGGGATGGTAGCCGCTCATGATGAAGGGGGGGCTGGCCAGAGACAACGCCAGATTCCCGCGGGCGGAAGTGGCTTTCGATCCAAGCCCCCATGATCCCCCTGCTTGCGCATGGGGGCTTTAATGACGCCAGCCGCGCGCCCCGCCACATCCAAGCCCCCAGGCGCAAGCCGGGGGATCGCCCCTTCATACGCTCTCAACCGCTACAGCAGCAGTTCGAGCCAGTCGGCGAATTGCGGATAGATCCGCTCGCGGTCGAATTCCGCGGCGGCGAGTCGGCGGGCGTTCTGCCGCAGATCCTTGAGCAGCCGCCGATCGGTTCCGAGCTTCGTGATCGCCTCTGCGAGCGAGGCCCCGTCGCCGGCCGTGTAGGGCAGCCCCGCGGCATGCGACTCGAGCAGCCGCTCGAGCTCGCCCGGTAGCGAGTTGACGAGGGCCAGCCCCGCGGCCGCGTAGTCGCAGGCCTTGTTGGGCACCACCACCTGCGACTCCGGCCGCACGAGCACGAGCCCCACGTCGCACGATGCCAGCAGCTTCACATACTCCTGCCGGCCGAGCAGGCCGTGCATCTCGATGAGGCAGGAGCCACCGGTCGCCTGAGCCGCGCGGCGCACGAGCGGCTCGAGCCGGCCGGTGCCCGCGACGTGGATCGTCACGGGTGTGCCCCGCGCGGAGAGCAGTCGTGCCGCACCCACGAGCGCATCGAGATCCTGTCCGGCCTCGAGCGACCCCGAGTAGACGCACTGCAGCGGCACGGTGGCCTCGCCCGTCGCGCCGAGCAGCGGCACGTGGTTCACCAGCGGCGTCACCGCGGGAAACTCCTGCGGATAGGCGCCGAGGTAGCACACATGCGTGGCCGCGCCGGGGGCGACCTCGCTACGGAGGGCGTCGGCGTAGGTGTGGGTCGTGAACGACACGGCGTCGGCAGCGCCGAGGATGGCCCGGCGGGCGGCCCGCATCCGGTGCAGCAGCACCGGCGTCACGAGCTTCCGCAGCAGGAAGGGTCCGGGCACGAGCCGTTCGAAGGTCTCGGGCCAGAGGTCCTGCACGTCGATCACGAGTGTGGCGTCGAGCCGCTGAGCAAGCCGCGCTGCCGCGGTCGGGCTCTCCAGCGGCGGCAGGCTCGCGAGGATGATGTCGGGCCGTTCCATCTGGCCGGAGGCGATCGACTCGTTGGCCAGTCGCTCGAAATTTTTTCCGAAGTCGCGGTGGCTGCCGAGGCGGGCCAGCGACACGTTTTTTTCATAGGGCCGCACGGCCACGAGCCGCACGCCGAAGCCCTCGTCCTCGCGGATTTCGCGGGGGAGGGAGCGGATCGCCTTGCGGCGATGGCTCCAGGTGCAGGTCCACCAGGTCACGTCGTGGCCGCGGGCGGCCAGCACGCGGGCGAGCGACCAATACCGCATCGGCGGCAGGCCTTCGCCCGGGATGTCGTCGAACGGGTTGACGAGCCAGATGGAGAGGGGGGGTGCGAGGGGCTCGGGAGCGGGCGCGGGCATGGGTGAAGCGTACGGGCCGCGCGCGCGTCGTGAAAGCCCCCAGGCGCAAGCCGGGGGATACTCCGCGCTGACTTGCGTCTACTCCCACCCGCACAACCGTGCGACGTGGGCCGCGGAGCCGTCGCGGAGCCAGCCGTCGAGCTGGGCCACGTCCTTCAGCTGCTGGCCGCGGAGCCGCGGCACCACGAAGAACCGGCTCTCCACCTCGCCGACCGCCGTCATGTCGCCCCACAGCTTCTCGAACTGCGCCACCGGAAACACGTCCTCCTGGCCGTGGCCCCAGCGCTTCTTCACGTCTTTCAGCGTCACGTAGGTCGGCATCTTCGCGGCGCAGGCCCGGATCGCCGCGGCCACCTTCGGGCCGTTCGCGAGATCGCCGCGCGAAAGCTCGAAGGCGGCGAGCAATTGATCGAGGTCGATCCAGGTCGAGAGCGTGTTGTAAAATCGCAGCTTGAATTCGTCCTCCTCGCGGGGCATCGCCAGCCCCTCTACGAGCCGCACGCGGCCGTTCACGCGGGCGAGCCCACCGCCGCGGTCCTCGATCCGCCGTGGGATCACCTCATACGAGAGGCAGGAGCCGCCCGCGATGTGGCGGCCGAGCAGGGCGGGGTCGAGGTCGGCGCCCACCGTGTCGATGTTGTGGAGGAAGAGCCACTTGAGCTGCGGTCGCTCGGCGAGGAGTTTCGCGAGCACGCCGCTCCGCAGCATGTTGGGCAGCTCATACCAGTGGCCCACCGGGTGGAGGCATTGCTGCGGCAGGTTGTCGGTGTAATCGGCCCCCTCGCCTGCCTGCTCGGCCCAGCCGATGAGCGCGGCATGCAGGCTGTCCCGCACCTTCTGCTTCTGCTCGTCGAGCAGCTGATGGGAAAGCTCCTCCCAGGCGAACCGCAGGTCGCGGGCCATCGGGATCATCCGCAGGCCGATCGCCCGGCCCGGTGAGAGCACCACGTGTTCGTGATCGTCGCTGCGGGCGAGCCAGCGGGCGATCTGGTCGTGGGTGAGATGGCTCGTGGTGACGACATGCGGGATCGGCATACCGGCGCGGCCGGCAGCCACGCGGGTCTTCGCGAGGTGCACGTCCAGGAAGGAACGATGCCTGCCACCGAGCTTGCAGAAGGGGTTGAGGGCTTTGACGACGCCCGCCCCCTGTGTCCAGCGGCTGCCCACGCCGGCGGCGAGCGTCACGACGGCCACCTCGCCGCGGGCGAGCGCCGCACGGCCGGCCTCGCGGAAGGCTGCCTCCTCCGGGTCGGTGTCGCCGCCCGTGCAAAACTCCACGTCGGCATCTTCCACGTCGTCGAGCTCGCTCGCGGCGGGGAGCCGGTTTTGTGCGAGGCCGATTCGGCCGGCCTGCAGGTCGTCGCGGATCTGCTCGTGCTGCACCTCGTCGAAGCCGAGGTCGGTCAGGAGCGCGCGGAGGTCGCGGGCCGAGACCGAACCGGCGGCGCCGCGCGGAAAGAGCCGGTCGAAGAGCGTGTGCACCATCCCGGCGAGTTCGGGCTGCGTGCGGCAGGCGGCGCCGAAGGCGTCGAGGTCGGCCCGCTGGGCGGCGGAGAGCTTCGCCGCCTTGAGCAGGCGGGGCACGGTGAGGGCGTAGTAGCCCGGCGGCATGAGCGCGGCCGGACCCGTAAGCAGGTCGCTCCACGTGCCGCGGTCGTTCACGGCGAAGTCATAGACAACCGGCTCCATCGCGAAGGGGAGTGCGTCTTCGAGTTCCCGCTTCGCGTCGCGCATGATCTCACCGAGCGCGGCCTGGGCCTCGGCCCTCCGGTGCGGCGCGAAGATAAACCCCATGCCGCCCCCCGACATGCCGCCGAGCATCCAGAAGCCCTGGAAGTCGGAGCCGAAGCGAGCCTGCACGCGGTCGATGATCGTTTCCGTATAGAGGTTGGTGGCCCAGGGGATGATCGTCTG
>JBILVW010000163.1:0-6451 GCA_044370205.1 Pirellulales bacterium
AGATCCCCTTGCTTCCGCTCGGGGCTTGTATGGGCGGAGATCCCCTTGCTTGCGCTCGGGGCTCGTATGGGCGTAGATCCCCTCGCTTGCGCTCAGGGCTTGTATGGGCGCTCCACGCCTAGCGGATGGTCGGCCCGAGGGTGGGCGACTGCGGCAGCTTCATCTCGAGCGGCGGCTGTCCTGGTGCGGGTTGTCCCGCTGGCGGCTGTCCGGGCGGCTGCTGACCCGCCGATGGATCGGGCTTCTCGCCGAGCGCCACGGCCAGGCTCTCCTTCGCGTCCTTGAGGTTGGGCGCGATCTCGAGGGCCCGCCGGAACTGCACGATCGACTCGTCCTTCAGCCCCTGCTTGTAGAGGGCCACGCCGTAGTTGTTGATGAGCGCCGGGTTGTTCGGCTCTCTTTCGAGTAGCCACTGATACTTGTCGGCCGCCTCGCTGAATCGCCCCGCGGCGGCCAGCGCGTTGGCGAGGTTCACGTGGATCGCCGGCACGTGCGGCGTCACGCGGCAGGCCTCGGCGAACTGGAAGATCGCCTCGTCCATCTCCTTCTTCGCCGCCGCCTGGTCGCCCCGCTGGGCGAGCATCTGGGCCCGAGCCGAGAGCGTGGTGCCGAGGTTGTTGTGGGTCTCGCCGAGGTCGGGTCGCAGTCGCGTCGAGTTCTGGAAGTGGAAGTGGGCCCCCTCCACGTCGCCGCGGGCAAATTTCTTGGCGCCGAGCCGGTTGTGGGCCTGCCAGCAGCCACACCGTGGATAGGTGCACGGGCTGGGGTGCCCGGCGATCGTGTGCGGCCAGAGCGTCTCTTCTCCCGCCCAGGCGTGGGCGTAGCGGAACGAAGAGTAGCCGAGCACCGCCAGCAGAACCGCCGCCGTTGCCAGGGCCACAGGCCGCTCGCTCGCCTGCATGCGTGCATAGACCGTGGCGGCGGCGGCACTCGCGAATCCGATCAGGCTGAGCATCGGGAGGTAGACGAAGTGATCCGCTACCCACGTGATCCGCATGTAGGAAATCGTGATGAATCCCAGGATCGGAAAGAGCATGAGCACGAAGAAGCCGAGCGAGAACAGCAGGTGCCGCTGCCAGGTCGGGCTTGCCGCCGTGCCGCGATTCGTCCAGAGCCACCAGGTGGCGGCTCCGATGATCGGCCAGGGGAGAAACTGCCACGCCTTCGGCGGCTCGACGTCCCACCGGGGATAGATCGTGAGCAGGTTGAAGGGCCAGATCGTCGTCCAGATGTAGTGGAGGATCGACATCCCGGCCAGAGCGAACCGCTGTGCCAGCCCGGACACGCTCGTGATGCTTCCCACCAGGATCGTCTCCTGTCCGATCGCCTTGCCGTGCTGGAAGGTGATCGTCATCAGACCCAGGATGAGCGAAATCGCGAAGAACGGCACGCTCGCCACGAGATCGGAGCGGTCGATCTTTCCCCGCTTCCACCAGGCATAGATCAGAAGCACGAACGGAAACATCACCATCGACGTCTTTGCGCTCATCGCAAGCAGATAGAGGCCGACCGCGACGGCGTAACGACGCGAGGTCAGCGGCGATTCCCTGTCCTTCTCGTCGAACCGCACGTAGGAGGCTGCCGCGAGCATCAGGAGTGGCAGCGACAATGTGTTCTTGAACTCCGACACCCAGGTCACCGATTCCACGGCGATCGGGTGAATTGCGAACACCAACCCGCCGAGCCAGGCGCCCGGCACCTTCATGATCCGCAGGAGCCGCCAGAAGGAGAGCGCTCCCAGAATGTGCAGGACGATGTTGACGACGTGGTAGCCCGTCGGGTTTGGACCGAAGAGATGCCACTGGATCCAAAACCCGGTGCCAGTCAGCGGCCAGTAGTCGGCGCCGTCGGGCCAGATCCAATGCTTGTAGAAGTTCCACGGGCCTTGGGCGACGGGATTCGCCGTGATCGCCTGGTCGTCATCCCACAGCCAGTCGCCGTGGTAGGCGGGCGAATAGATCCAAAGCGTCGCGAGCACGAGGATCGCGAGCTTGAAGATGAAGTCGCGCCACCGGTCGGCCCGGTCGCCCTTTTCTTCGGCCAGTGCCGGGGTCGGCGCATTATCGGGGTCGCGATCAGTGCCGCGTTCAGGATCCCGCCGCGATCGCATCGTCCGTTTCGTGGTTCCCATAGATCTCGAAGTCTAAAAGCCCGAAAGGGCGGACGGAATAAGCCGCGTCAATGCAGGGCATTTCGACGTGCTTGGAGCCGTTTCAGGTCGTCGGCGTAGGGCCGCTCCATGGCCATCACGGCCACGCGGGCCTCTGGGTCGGCCAGCTTCGGATCGGCCTCGATCGCCTTGTCGAGGGCGTCGAAGGCTTCGGCCGACCGCCCTTGGGCGTCGAGGATCAGCGCCAGCGTGGCCCACGGATCGCCGCGCCGGCCTTCCGACAGCTCGATGGATCGCCGCGCCGCCTGTTCGGCCTCCGCGAACCGGCCCGCCTCGCGGAGGGCTTCAGCCAGCCCCGAGGCTGCGGTGTAGGCCACGGGGTTCTTCTGAAACGTGTCGGTCCACAGTGCAAGCTGGTTGGCCCAGACCTTTTGCCGCTCCATACAGCCGAACCCCAGGAGAAGCACCGCCGCGGCGGCTCCGAGGACGAGCCGCTCCCGCAACCACTCTCTGCGCACGAGCCAGGGGGCGGCGAGGATACACCCTGCACCCACGGCCACCCCGGCCATCGGGAGGTAGAGATACCGGTCGGCGGCCGCCCGATAGATCGGAACCAGGTTGGCGACGGGCAGAAGCGAAAACACGATCAACGCGACCGCAACCGCCATGCGACGATCGGCGCGGATCATGAACGAGGCCGTAACAGCAAGCCCCACGATGATCGGAATGGCCACGGGCAGCGGCAGATGCCGCACGGAGAAGAGCCCGTAATCCGCGCACTGATTCAGCGGCAGGAGGATCAGCTGGGCATAGAGCGCGAGGATTCGCGGTTCGACGGCCATCGCCGCGCTGAGCGAGCCCCCGGGGTATTGAGGCCGGGCCTCGAAGATCTTGGACGGTGTGGGCTCGAGCAGAAACCGGGCTGCAAGGAACGCGACCACGACGAGCGTGCCGCCGCCAACCGTAAGAGGCCAGAACCACCCTCCTTCACGACGTTGCACGAGCAGCCAATAGACGCCAATGACGGCGGGTGCGGCGATCCCCGACTCCTTGCTGCCGATCGCCAGGAGCGAGCAGGCCACGCACCCCGCAGCTCGCCAGCCATCGAACGCCGGCGCTGCGTGCCCCATGGCCAGGAGCAGGCTCGCGAGGGTGAAAAAGGTCACGAGCAGATCCTCGCGAAACGTGGGCTCACAGACGGCCTCGGTCACCACGGGATGCACGGCGAAGAGCAGTGGCGGCAGGAGCACCGCCAGTGGCCCCGTCACGCCTCCCTCTCGAAGCCCCGGGCGGGAGCCCGGGGATAATCCGCGCAACACCCCCCACACCAGCACAACGTTCGCCGCGTGCAGCAGCACGCTCGTGAGATGGTAGCCAAACGGCTCCTTGCCCCACACCGCCGCGTCGAGCATCAGCGACGCGAGATTGACCGGCCGATTGAAGTCGAGCACGTCCATCGACAGCGTGCCGAAGGTGAGCACCGGCAGCCAGTTCCACGGGTCGTGAAGGAACGGGTCGGTGAGGATTTGGAGCCGGGCGTCATACACGAACCCCGCCGAGAGCGTCGGCAGGAAGACGGCAAGCGTGATCCCCGCCAGCAGGGCGGCCTGCTGCCAGGTGGAAAGGTGGCTGCCCGGTCGTGTTCCGCTGCTCATGCCCTGTTTGCCCGCGTCCGGCGGTGGAGACCTCGGTCGTATGGTAATGTTTTTCGTCATGAAAGCCTCCACGATCCGATTCGTCGACCGTTGGCTCGGGGTTCCAGCCTGTGCCCTGCTCACGCTGTGGCGCCGGCTCTTCGATCGTCGCGGCGGCACCGAACCCGTCCGCCGCATCCTGTTCCTGAAGCTCGTCGAACAGGGGGCCACGGTGCTCGCCTCTCCTGCCTTGCGAACGGCCGTGGAGCGGGTCGGTGCCGACAACGTGTTCTTCATGGTGCTCGAGGAGAACCGTCCGATTCTCGACATGCTCGGGATCGTCAAGCCCGAGAATGTGATCTCGATTCCGAAGGGGGGCATGCTCACGACGCTCGGCGGACTGATCGCGGCCGTCGCCCGGGCACGCCGCGAGAAGATCGATTCGGTGCTCGACTTCGAGCTCTTCGCACGCTCCTCGGCCGTGCTCGGCTATCTGACCGGGGCATCGCGGCGAGTCGGCTACCACGCCTACAACGGCGACGGCCCCTGGCGGGGCGATCTCCTCACGCATCGGCTCGTCTACAGCCCGCAGGTGCACACCCTCCGGGCGATGCTCGCGCAAACCGAGGCTCTGTGGCTCGAGCCGGCAGGCCTGCCTGCCCTCGCCATCGACACCTCGACGTTCGACGAGTCGCTCGCGCGTTTCCGGCCGACGGACGACGAAACGGCGGAGGTCCGCCGGACGCTGCGTGACCTCTCCGGGGGCCGCGAGCCCCGTCCGCTGGTGCTCCTGAACGCCAACGCGAGTGACCTGATTCCGCTGCGGAAGTGGGAGGGAGACCGCTACGTGGCGCTCGCCCGGCGGCTCCTCGCAGAGTATCCCGACCTCACGATCGCGTTCACGGGCGCGCCCTCCGAGGCCCCGCCGATCGATGCGCTGGTGCGCGAGGTCGCCGATACACGGTGCATTTCGATGGCGGGCAAGACCACGATGCGGCAGCTGCTCGTACTCTGCACGCTGGCCGACGTGCTGGTCACCAACGACAGCGGGCCAGCCCACTTCGCGGCCCTCACCGACATCGACATCGTCACGCTCTTCGGCCCCGAGACACCGCGGCTCTGGGGTGTGCTCGGTCCGCGGAGCCACGTCATCTCGCTCGGGCTGCCCTGCACGCCCTGCGTGAGCGCCTACAACAACCGGCTGTCGTCGTGCCGCAACAACCTGTGCATGCAGGGGATCACGGTGGATCGCGTGCACGAAACCGTGCGGCGGGTCATCGAGAACCGGCGTCAGACCGCGACAGCATGATCCGATCGACGATGTTCGTCGTCGAGGCGTCGCGGACGAACAGCGGTGTGATGACGCGGCCGCCGCGGGCCTTCACTACGTCGGCCCCGACCACGTTGTCGGCCGCATAGTCGGCTCCCTTCACGAGCACGTCGGGCTCGATGGCCTTGATAAGTTCGAGCGGCGTGTCTTCGGCGAACTCGCAGACGAGGCCGACGGCCGCGAGCCCCGCCAGCACGGCCTGCCGCTCGTTCGCCGGCACGAACGGCCGCGGTGGGCCCTTGAGCCGCCGCACCGAGGCGTCGGAGTTGACTCCCACCACGAGCAGGTCGCACTCTTTCGCCGCCGCCTCGAGCAGTTGCACGTGGCCGTGGTGCAGGATATCGAAGCAGCCGTTGGTGAACCCGATCCGCTTGCCCTCGGCCCGCGCCTGCCGCACGGCCGCCTGCACGTCGGCACGGCTCACGACCTTGTGGCGGGCGATCTGCTCGCTCTGGTCGATCGCGCCGAGCACCTCGCTCCAGGTGATCCGGGCCGTGCCGATCCGCGCCACCTGCAGCCCCGCAGCCGCATTGGCCAGAAAGCAGGCCTCTCGGAGCGGCATGCCACGGCCGAGGGCCACGGCGAGCGTGGCCACGGCGGAATCGCCGGCGCCAGTGACGTCGAACACCTGCCGCGCCTGCGTGGGAATGACCGCCGACTCCTCGGATGACACGACCACCATCCCCTGCTCGCCGAGCGTGACGACGGCCGACTCGATGGAGAATCGCTCGCGGATCACGTGCGCGGCCTTGAGGGCGTCATCCGGCCCACGGATCGGGAAGCCGACCACCGCCGCCGCTTCGGCCCTGTTGGGGGTGATGACCGTCGCATACGCGTACTTCGAGAAGTCGCTTCCCTTGGGGTCGATGAGCACGGGCACATGTCTCGCCCGGGCCGCCTCGATCACCGCCCGGCACACGTTCTGGTCGCAGACGCCCTTGGCGTAGTCGGAGATCACGGCGACGTCGGCAGCGGCGATGAGCGCCTCGATTCGCCGGACCAGGTCGCGACGGACGTCCGCGTCTTCGAGCACCGCTTCCTCGTCGAACCGGGCGATCTGGTTATGCCCGGCGAGCAGTCGCGTCTTCACCGTCGTGGGGATGGCCGGAGTGGTGATGATATTTGCGTCGCCTACGCCATCCTGGGAGAGCACGGCCCGGAGGCAGCGGCCCGCCTCGTCGTCGCCGACGGCGCCCACGAGCAGCGTTTCGCCCCCCATCGCGGCCATGTTGACGGCCACGTTGCCGGCACCGCCGGGGCGGTGAAACGAACGCGTCACTTGGAGCACGGGCACCGGCGCTTCCGGGGAGATGCGGTCCACCGTGCCGGCGAAGTAACGATCGAGCATCACGTCGCCGACGAGCAGGGTTCGGGGTG
>JBILVW010000165.1:0-6402 GCA_044370205.1 Pirellulales bacterium
CGCGAACACCCAGTCGATCATCGACTTCATCGAGCAGGAGCAGCCCCGCGAGGAATACGGCCGCTACGGCAACCCGGGTGAGCGGGTGGTCGAGCGGAAACTCGCGGCCCTCGACGGCGGCGAGGAGGCGGTGCTCTTCGCCAGCGGGATGGGCGCCCTCGTCGGCCTGCTCATGGCCCACCTCAATGCCGGCGACGAGATCGTCTTCTTCGACGAGTGCTACCACCGCAGCCGCGAGTTCTGTCGGAAGCACCTGACGCGATTCGGCGTCGGCTTCCGCGAGGTGCCCACCTGCGACTATGCGGCGATGGAGGCGGCGATCACGCCGCGGACGAAGTTCATCGTCAGCGAGTCGCCCACCAACCCACACCTGAGCGTCGTCGATATCGAGCGGTTCGCCGACATCGGCCGCCGGCGGGGCGTGCTCTCGCTGATCGACGCCACGCTCTGCACGCCGTTCAACCTCAAGCCACTCGAGGCCGGCGTCGATTTCGTGCTCCACTCGGCCACGAAGTATCTCGGCGGCCACAACGACCTGCTCGCCGGCGTCGTCGTCGGCTCGAAGGAAAAGCTCGCCCCCGTGCGGCAGCTCCGCGGGATCATGGGGGGCATCAACTCGCCCCACAACGCGTACCTCCTCGAGCGCGGCCTGAAGACGCTCGCCCTGCGGATGGAGCGGCACAACGCCAACGGCCTGGCCGTGGCCCGGTTTCTGGAGTCGCACCCCCGCGTGGAGCGCGTGCTCTACCCCGGCCTCGAAAGCCACCCGTTCCACGCGGTCGCCGCCCGCACGATGCGGGGCTGCGGCGGCCTCGTGACCTTCTTCATCAAGGATGCCGACTGGCGGCAGACGGCGGCCGTGATCGACCGCGTCCGCATCCCGCGGATCGGCCCGAGCCTGGGGGGCGTGGAGTCGCTCATCGAGCAGCCGCTCGTGATGAGCTACTGGAACTACTCGCCCGCCGAACGGGCCGGCTTCCGGATCGGCGACAACATGATCCGCCTCGCCTGCGGCATCGAAGACTCGGCCGACCTGATCGCCGACCTCTCCCAGGCTCTCGCCGGAACATAGGCAGTATCGGCAACTTCTCCGGATCGCGGAGATTTTGGCGGAAGTTCCGTCTGTGCGGATGCCGATGACCCTTCCGATCGAGCAGAGGCTCCCGGCCCGGATGGCCGGCGGCGCCGCTCGCGGAGGATGAGTCATGAATGCGTTGACTGGTGTGAAGCTTCCAATCGCGGCCCTGCTGGCCGCCTGCACGCTGGGACTGCAGCTGGCCAACGGCCAGGGCACTGCCGGCCAGGCGGGCCAGCCCCAGCTGAAGTGGACGCCCCACCGAGCCGCCGCGACCACCGCTGCCCCGCCGGCGACCACAAGCGAGACATCGGCCCCGGCCCCGTTGGCCGTCGCCGCGGTGCCCCCCGCCTCGGCCCCCGCACCGATCGGCGCGGCGTCGGTTTCGCTGCCGCCTGACGTGCCCTCGATCAACCCCGGCCCGCGGCGTGTCCCGAGCGGCTACGCGCCGGCCCGCTCACCTGCCGCCAGGACGAGCGACTGGTCAAGCGTCAATCGCATTCCGGGTGCCATTCAGAAGACCTTCGACCCCTCGAACCCCGACGGGGTGTTCGGCATGAACCCGCCGCGGTCGCCGCAGGGGGACGTCACCCGGCAGATCCTCGCCCCCGAAGGGCGACAGGCCATGAACATGCAACGGAATGCCACGCGGGTGGCCGGCATGGAGGCCGAGCGATACGGCGGCGGCCTCGCCCCGCGGTACCAGCCGCAGGCCGGCTCGGCCTCGCGTCGGCCCGAGCGGCTCGCGATGAACGCCGACGGCATCCCGTCGGTGATGACGCAGGCCCCGCAGGTCGGCGGCCTCGACGACACTGGCGTACCGGGCCGCACACCGCCGGGCGCCGGGAGCTCGGAAATGATCGCCACGCCCGAGCCGCGGTCGGCCTCGGAGAACCTCACGTTCCCGGAAGGCACGATCATCGAGGAGATGCCGGGCGACTACGGCGGTGGCTTCGCTGGCCAGGAAGGCGTCGACTCCGGCATGATCGGCGACGAGATGATGCTCGGCGCCGCCCCGCCCCAGCTCCACGTCGAGTCGTTCTACGACGACCCGTACGAGTGCGAGGACGAGGAATACATGATGTGCGAGCACAGCGGCCGCATCTGCATGTGGCTGCGGCGGTTCGGCAAGCCCTACTATGGCTGGAGGTGGTACCGCGACTTCACCGCCAGCGCCGGTGTGACGGCCTTCGAAAACGAGACCGACCTCGGCATCAACGGCAACTTCGGCACCAACGAATACCTCAACTGGTCCATGCCGTTCTGGAACGCCTTCGGCATCGGCTGGCAGCTGGGTGCCCGCGGCGTGCAGACCAACTTCCAGCGCAGCGCGATCACGACCGCCGACGGCGGCCGGCTGCAGAACAACTCCCGCACCCAGACGTTCGTCACCACCGGCTTCTTCACGCGGGCCTTCGAGGGCCGTGGTCTGCAGGGCGGTGCGGTGTACGACTACCTGAGCGACAACTGGTACGACACGTCCGACGTTGCCCAGATCCGGTCCGAGATCAGCTACGTCTGGGGGTACCACGAGTTCGGCTACTGGGGCTCCCACAACATCGGCGACCAGTCGACGCTGTTCGGCCCGATCCGCAACAACGAGGGCATCGCCAGCACGCTCGACCTCTACTGCGGCTTCTATCGGCTGCAGTTCGGCGACGCCAACGAGTGGAAGGTGTGGGGCGGTGCGGTGGACGGCGGCGGCGGCATCGTCGGCTCGATGCTGCGGGCCCCGATCGCCCGGTCGCTGGCCCTCGAGGGCACGTTCACCTACGTGATCCCCGACAAGAACAAGACCGTGCAGATCGACGAGGACGGCGACAGCATCACGTACGCCCCGTCGGCCTGGAACCTCGGCATCAACCTGGTCTACTACCCGGCGGGTCGGTCGCGGCGGAGCCTCGCGAGCCCCTACCGCCCGCTGTTCGACGTGGCCGACAACGGCAGCATGATCCGGTCGCTCGCCCCGTACCTCCCGGCACCGTGACAGACTCGAGGCATTTGAGGTATCCTGAACGTTTTCAGCGGGGCTTCGGCCCAGTTTCAAGAACACGTTCACGGAACCTCCCATGCAGGACCACGACTCTCACGACCCCTGGGCATCACTGGCGGAATCGCTCGGTGTCGGCCCCACGGGCGACGCCGCTCCCAAGCCGCCGGCAGCGCCGCGGCCTGCGAGTCCCCCGCGCACCGAGCGGAGGCCGGCACGGCCGGCGGCGCAACCCACGGGCAGCTGGGATTCCCTGGCCACTGATCTTGGCATCGCCGGCGGGGAGCCCGCCGCCCCACGGCCGCGGCCAGTCGAGCGGCCGGCGCCCCGCGCCGAAGAACGGGTCCAAGAACGAGTCGAGGAGCGAGTCGAGGAACGCACCGAACGCCGTGCCGACGCGCCACGTCCGATGGCAGACCGTGAGTTCGAGCGTGCCCCGCGGCCCGAAGGCGAGCGGGGCGAGGAAGATCGCCCCCGCGGCCGGCGTCGCCGAGGCCGCCGTGGTGGCCGCGGTCGCCGCGACCGCGAGCAGACGACCGACGTCCGCACCGAAGGCGGCGAACGCCTGGAATCAGACGGCCGCCATTCGGAGGCATTTTTAGGCGACGATGAACCGAGGGCGACCACCGGCGAACGCGAGCCTCTCGACGATCGTCACGCGGAGCCGACGCGAGAGCCTCGCGAACCACGCCCCGTGGATGCCGACGGGGGCGACGACGCGAATCGTTCACGCCGGAGGCGCCGTGGGCGCCGCGGCGGGCGGGGCCGTGGCCGTGGCGAGCGGACAGAAGCGGGAGCCGAACGGAGCCGGTCCGAGCGGGAGCCGGTCAGCGCCGACGACAGCGTTGATCACGAACCGTTGCCCACATCCTATGGCATGCGGCCGACCGGCCGACCTGAGGATTCTGCCTCCGACCGGGATCGGCCGGCGGCCCCCCGCGGTGAAGACCGCAGCGATGAGGGCTCGAGCGGCACCCGCGGCCGGCGGCGGCGGCGGCGTAGCTCGGAGGGGCGGGCCGCGAGCGGCGAATCCCGCGGCGAAGCCCGTCCGGCCGGAACGGCCCGTGAGGGAGGATCCTCTTCCCGCGAGGGCCGGCGCGACCGCCGGCGGCGTGGCCGAAGCGAAAGCGAGCCGCGATCGTCGGGCTTTTCCCGTGGCCGCCGCAGCGACTTTGCTCCGGTGGCGGGCGGATACGAAGAAGACGACGAGGGTCTCGAGTTTCTTGGTGTCGAGGAGGCCGGCCGCGAGCCGAGCCGACGCGAAACACGGCCGGAGGACGACGACGTGCTGGCCGAGAGCGGCCTGTCGAGCGTGCTCGACGTGCCGAGCTGGGTGGAGGCCATCGGCATCGTGATTGCCGGCAACCTCGACGCCCGCAACCGCTCAGGCCGCCAAGACGGCGGCCGCGGCCGCTGAGCAGTTGAAGCCCCGCACGGCCGTGCTGAAGTCGACTACTTGAGCGCGATCGTGCGGGCGAGCGGGCGGAGAATCTGCTCGGTGACACAGGTATCGACCACCTCGCGGGCGAGCGTGGCCAGCCGGTCCAGGGCATCGACGTAGCTCGTATTCGGCTCGAGGCTGCCGTACTGACGGGCCGTCACGTAGACGCTCAGCTGCTCCTCGTTGAACTCCCCTGTCCGCACCTGGAAGGCGTTGGTCCGTGTTTCGGTGCTGATTCGCACCTGGGTCCGGCACTCCTCGTCGAGGCTGATCGTCAGCGATGGCTCGTAGTTGATCACCCGTCCGCCGGGAAGTTCACCGAGTCGCTCGAACGCCGTCCCGACACCCAGCGCCTCTGCCAGCAGGGCGTTGTGGTTGCCGCGATAGGCGAAGTCGAAGCCGAAGAGCACATCGAGGGCCTCGCAGTCGAGCGGGCTCACCGAGAGGTAGGCGGGCGCGAGGTCGAGAACCAGCCGATGCTGGTCGAGCGCCGCCTCGAGCGACGCGGGGTTCACCTGTCCGGAGCAGAGCCGCTTGGTCTCGACGGCCGCCCAGCGATAGCGGCCCTGGTCCTTGTCTTCCTCGAGCACGTAGTCCCGCTTGTCGCGGCAGTAGAACTTCCTCATCGATGGGTAGTGCTTCTGCACCCGCTCGAAGTACTGGAGGATGGTCTCCCGGTGCGCCGGCAGTTCCATCTCGGTCGCGAGGTTGACGTTGACGTAAAAGTCGTCGGCCAGCGACGCGTAGGGCGACATGCAGAAATCCCCGGGAATGCGATAAAACCCGAGTATAGAACCGCTTTTCCGCCGCTGTCAAAACGCCCGCAAACTCACGCCGCTGGCGTTCCACGACGACGAGGAGCATACTGAGGCGATCCCGCCCAGGCTTCCGCGATGGCGACCGACACCCACCACGACGTGATCCCCGCCGATCGGCTCTCGATCGAGCAGCGGAAAGACGGCACGCTCGTCGTGCGGGTGCGGTCAGAGGGAGGCGGGCTGCCCGACGCCGTCTTCTCCTTCCGCTGCGGCGATCCGCAGCACGCCTACTGGCTCAGCCGGCTCCACGAACTCGCCGGAAACTAGCCGAGCTCCCGCTCACTCGTCGCGGGAGCTGGCGATCAGCGAGATGAACTCGCGGTTGCTCTTGAACTTCGCCAGCTGCTTCGTGAGCTGCTCCATCGCATCGACGTGATGCATGCTCGAGAGCGTCCGCCGCAGCATGTTGACGGCATGCAGCGTATTGGGATCGAGCAGCTTCTCCTCGCGGCGGGTGCCCGACTGCGAGATGTCGATGGACGGCCAGACGCGGCGGTCGGCGAGCTTGCGATCGAGCACGAGCTCCATGTTGCCGGTGCCCTTGAACTCTTGAAAGATCAGCTCGTCCATCCGGCTGCCCGTGTCGATGAGGGCGGTCGCCACGATCGTGAGCGAGCCCCCTTCCTCGAACACGCGGGCCGTGGCGAAGAGCTTCTTCGGGATGTCGAGCGCCTTGATGTCGACGCCGCCGCTCATCGTGCGGCCCGTATTGCCCACCCACTTGTTGAAGGCCCGGGCCATGCGCGTGATCGAGTCCATGAGCAGGAACACGTCCTTGCCTGTCTCGGCCATCCGCTTGCATCGCTCGATGACGAGCTGCGAGAGCCGCACGTGGCTTTCGACGTCGCAGTCGAGGCTGCTGGCGAGCACCTCCCCCTTCACCGTCCGCCGCATATCGGTCACTTCCTCAGGCCGCTCGTCGATCAGCAGCATCACGAGGTGGAGTTCGGGATGGTTGGTCGAAATCGCCTGCGAGACCTGCTGCAGAAGCACGGTCTTACCGGTCCGCGGCGGGGCCACGATGAGGGCTCGCTGCCCCTTGCCGAGCGGCGTGAGCAGGTCCATCACCCGCGTCGTG
>JBILVW010000166.1:0-6357 GCA_044370205.1 Pirellulales bacterium
GTCGTTGAGCGATGACGATTGCACGAGCTCCTGGTGGATCGCGAACAGGCTCGCCTCCGACCGCTCGGCCAACACGATCTTCGCCGGTGTGAACCGCAGCAGCTGCCGGCAGATCTCGGAGCCGATCGAGCCCCCGGCCCCAGTGACGAGCACCGATCGGCCCCGCAGAAACGGATACACGCGGGCGTCGTGGTCTTCGAGCCGGGCCTGCGGCCGTGAGAGCAGGTCGCGAAGCTCGAGGGCACGGACCTTGAGCGGCTTCACCGTCGCCGGCTGGTGGCCGCCGGGAAGCTCGGGATCGCACACGTTCTCCGCGATCGACACCCGCACGTTGATCTCGGCACAGGCATCACAGAGCTCGCGGAGCGTGGCCCCGTAGATCGCCCCCTCGCAGACGATGATTTCGGAGGCCCGCAGCCGCTGGGCGCACGCCGCCGCCATCGCCACCGGCCCGAGCACCCGGGCCCGGCCGACGTGGAGCCCGTAGGTGTCGGGCTCGTCGTCGAGGAGCCCCGCCACGAAATACGACCGTGGCCGCAGCTCCCCGAGTGAGGCGGCCAGCTGGCGGCCGGCGGGAGAGGCGTCGATCACGAGCACCGTCTTCTGGTTGCCCACGGTGGTGGTGGGCATGATCTCCTCGTGGAGGCTGCGGGCGATCGCCTGCATGCCGCCCACGCCGAGGAGCGTGAAGGTCCAGTCGAGCAGCAGCACCGACCGGGGAATCTGAATCCAGCCGGGGAGGTAGACGCCGAAAGAGTTGAGTGCCACGAACACCAGCAGGCAGGTGGTGGCTGCACGCAGGAGACGGTTCAGGTCGGCGAAGCGGGCGGCCCGCCAGGGCTTGTGGCAGAAGCCCCGCCAGTAGAAGACGAGCAGCTTGATGCCGACGACGGCCACGATCGTGTTGAGGATCGCCTCGGCGTCGGAACCCTTGAGCAGCAGCTCGCTGCGGATGAAGAAGGCGGCGAGGTAGGTACCCTCGAAAATCAGCGCCAGGAGGGCCGTGACCACGATCGCCTCGCGGGTGGGGAGGCGGGCTCTCCACCATTCGCGGAACCTCGTGATCGCTGCCGAGCGAATCTTCTTGATCATTCGGGCTTCCGTTCCTTCAGATCGCTTCGAGGTCGATGTCTTCGAGTTCGATCGATGCGCCCTGATTCAGGAACCGCACCGCCACCAGCAACCGCTCCTCGCCACGCCGGCGAATCACCACGCCCTCGAGGCCCTTGAGCGGGCCGCTCCGCACGCGGACCGGCTGCCCGGACTCCAGCCGCGCCTCCGGCGTGAGTGGCTGCTCCGAGTCGATCAGCCGGCGAATCGCCCGCAGGTCGTCCACAAGCATTCGCTCGTCGCCGACCGGAATCCAGCGGGCGATGGTGTTGGTGGCCAAGGCCGACCGCCGCTGCTCGTCGTCCACGCGTGAAAATACATAGCCTGGGAAGAGTGGGACGTAGGACGAACGCGTTTTGCCTCCGGCTGAACGCAGCCGCCGCCGGATCATCGGCCCATAGAACGGGATGTGGGCCGCCTCCAGCTTCCGCATCAGGTCTTTCTCGCGGCGGGCCAGCGTGTAGAAGACGAGCCACCGGGCAGCCTCCGGCCCACCGAGCTCGCCATTTTCAGGCAGATCGAACAGGTCGCCGGGGTAGACGTCGGGTTGTTTGGGGAGGATGGGCACGACAGGAACCCTTGCATGGACCCGCTCTCGGCCGCAAGTTTACGCCGGTTTTCGCCGTAAGTCGCCCCGCCTGCCGGCCCCTGGGGGCAATTTTCCGGCGGACGGCCCCGAAAGGCAGACCGGGCAAAGTTTACGGCCCGCATCTGCCGATAGTCCCGATTGCAGCGACTATGCCGGTCGCAGGGAGTGTGAGCATGGGCTGGTTTGCAACGCAGAAACGCCGCGAAATCGTGACGCTCGTGGCCCTGGCCGCGACCCTTTCCTCCGCCGGCTGCTCGTCGATCTACGGGCGACCGCAGCGATCGCACTTCCAGCGGGTGTCGCAGCAGGCCAACTGCCCGCCGACCGACCCGGAGCGGATGCCGGCCAAGGAACTGGCGAAGGTGTCGCTGCCCGCCTACGTGATCGAGCCGCCCGACATCCTGCTCGTGGACGCGCTCCGCGTGGTGCCGAAGCCCCCGTTCCGGATCCAATCGTTCGACTCGCTCCAGATCATCGTGGAGGGCACGCTGCTCGAGCAGCCCATCAACGGCATCTACGTGGTGGAGCCGGGCGGGATGCTCGATCTCGGCCCCTCCTACGGCAAGGTGATGGTGGGCAACCAGTCGCTGGAAGAGGCGCAGGACTCGATCTTCCGCCACCTGAAGCGGATTCTGCGGGAGCCGCAGGTGTCGCTCACGCTGGCCCAGGCGGCCGGCCAGCAGCAGATCGCCGGCGAGCACCTCGTGGGCCCCGACGGCACGATCAACCTCGGCACCTACGGCAGCGTGTACATCACGGGCCTCACGCTGAACGAGGCCAAGGCCAAGATCGAGCAGCACCTCGGCCAGTATCTCGACGCGCCGCTCGTGAGCGTGGACGTGTTTTCCTACAACTCGAAGGTCTACTACGTGGTGACCGAGGGGGCGGGCTTCGGCGACAACGTCGGCCGCTTCCCCGTGACGGGCAACGAGACCGTGCTCGACGCGATCGCCCAGATCAACGGCCTCTCGAAGCTCTCGAGCAAGGACATCTGGATCGCCCGTCCGGCCCCGTCGGGCGTGGGCTGCGACCAGATCCTGCCTGTGGATATCGAGGCGATCATGAAGGGGGGCTCGACCGCCACCAACTATCAGATCCTGCCGGGCGACCGGGTGTTCATCGCCCAGGATTCGTGGGTCGCCTTCGACAGCATCGTGGGCAAGGTCACGGCACCCTTCGAGCGGATGTTCGGCTTCACGATCCTCGGTGCGAGCATGGTGCGGACGCTCACCGTGCCCTTCGGAACGTTCTTCTGCTGGACGGCCCGCGAGGCCTACGGCGTGGACGATCCGCGGTGGCTGGTGTTCCGTGCCTGGATGCTCACCGAAGCTCCGAGCTGGCTGCAGGTGGCCTACGCGGCCCACGGCGAGAACTTCGCCGCCTGGCTGCACGACAAGCCGCTGGCGAAGGCTGCCGTCCGGGCCGCGATGGAGATGGCGATCGCGGGCTACGAACTGCCGGAGTGACCGGCTAATGGCCCGAGCCCGGCGAGTGCGATAGAATTCAATTGACCCAATAAAAGCCCCTAGGCGCAAGCCTTCCCAATAAAAGCCCCTAGGCGCAAGCCTGGGGACCTGACCGGCGATCAACCTGGCAAACACCACCATGTCACACCCACGCCTCCCCAACCGCCACCTCATCCGCACCTTCGCCCTCGCCCTGGCGGCCCTCCTCGCCGCCTCGGCCGGCGAGGCCTGCGCCCAAAACGGCCAGCTCCCCTTCTCCAACACCAACACCTACCGCCGGCCGACGGTGAGCCCCTACACGATGCTCGCCCAACCTGGTGGCGGCGGCATGGGGGGCGGCGTGAACGCTCAGGGCGGCATGAACCCGCTCGTCTACCAGCAGCTGGTCCAGCCGCGGTTCGACCAGGAGAGCCAGATCGTGGGCGGCATGCAGCAGGCCCGACAGATGAACAACCTCTCGAACCGCGTGCAGCAGATCCAGCGCGACACGACCAGCCGGCAGGTGAACGAGAGCATCCGAGCCACGGGCCATTCGGCGACGTATCTCAACATGTCGCACTACTACCCCGGCGGCCGCTGACGCATCTCCATGCGTGTCGCGATCGCCATGATGGGCGTGATGATCCTCGCTGCTCATGTCAGCGCGGAGGATTCTGCAGCGGCCGCCCCCGCCGAACGCCCGCGGATGCGGCAGCTCGCTCCCACGGCCGCGGCCGGCCGCCCACCGGACACGCATGAACTCGTGGCCGCCCGCGCGGAACTCCAGCGCCGCTTCCGCGATGAACTCTCGTCGCTCTCGACGCCTGCCAAGGCCAATGCCGCGGTGGCCTCGCTGCTCCACGCAGCTGCCACAGAGCCCGACCGCCGTCTCAAGTGGCTGATGCTCGACGAGGCCCGCGAACTGGCTGCCGACGCGGGCAACGCTGCGGCCGTCTCCCGCACGATCATGCTCGCCGCCGCCGACTACGACTTCGACGCCGTGGCCGAGGAATACCGCACGCTCGACGAAATCCCGCTTCGGCTTCTCGACCCGGCCCGGGCTGCATCGCTCGCCACCGTGTGCGAGCGGCTCGCTGTGCGGGCCGAGTCCGACGGCCGTCGCGAACTGGCCACGTCGGCCCAGCTGCTGGCGATGCGTGGCTGGGAGCAATCAGGCGACATCGCCCAGGCTCGGGCCGCCGCCGCGAAGGTGCGGCAGCTCGACCCCGGCCGCGAACCCGGCCGCCGGTAAGTGGCCGCCCGGGTGGAAAGGCCGATCCCCCGGCTTGCGCCTGGGGGCTTGTATGGAAGGCCGATCCCCCGGCTTGCGCCTGGGGGCTTGTATGGGAAGGCCGATCCCTCGGCTTGCGCCTACTGGCCGTTTACTCCTCGAAGGGCCGGCGGGGTTCGCGAGGCGGCGGCTGTTCACCGTCGGCATCACCCACCGTTCCCGCCGAGGATTCGGTGAGCTTCGCCTCCTCGATCTCCTGCCGCTCGCGCCATGGCTTGCCCGCTTCGTAGCTCGCGAATTCGCTCTCGAGCTGCTTCCTCACGTCGTCGGACGTGGCGGCCGCATCGACCGCCTTCTTGCTGAACTCGCGGGCCTTCTCGAAATCGCCCGTCTCGGCGTGGCCGGCCGCGAGCGTGCTGATGATGTGCGACTCCTTCCACTCCGTCAGCTCGCAGGCCTTCTCCGCCAGCTCGATCGCCCGCTTGCCGTCGCGAATCGCGTCGTCGGGTGAAGTGGCGAGGAGCCAGGCGAGATTGTTGAGCACGCCGGTATCGTCGGGCTTGAGGGCGTGGGCCTTCTCCAGATCCGCGATCGCCGCCGGATGGTCGCCGATGGAGATCTCCGCATCGCTGCGGCCACGACGGCTCGCAAAGTGGTTCTCGTCGATCTCCAGCGCCCGCGTGAAACGCCGGATCGCCTCCCGCGGCTGCTTGGCCGCGAGATAGAGCATCCCGAGTTGGCTGACGACCACGGCGTCGTCTCCATTGCGGGACGCGAGCCTGCGGAAATCCCGAATGGCCCCCGCGAAATCCTCCCGCTCCGCCGCGATCAGGCCCCGGAGCTCCAGTGCCACGAGGTTGTCGGGATCGTCGGTCAGCACCGTCTCCACGTCGTCGAGCGCCTTCGCCGAGTCGCCCGACTGCTGATGAATGCGGGCCCGGAGCAGGAGCGCGGCCGCGTTGTTCGGCTCCAGGCCAAGAGACCGGTCGATGTCGGCGATGGCCTCGGCATATTTCTCGTCGGCCGCCAGCAGCCGGGCCCGTTGCAGCAGCGGGCTGATGGCGTCGGGCTCCAGCTCGACCGCCTTGTCGAAGGCTTGCTTCGCCTCCTCCTTGCGGTCGCTGAGCATGCAGGCCATGCCGAGGGCCTCGTGCAGCGAGGCGTCGGCGGGCTTTTCCTCGATCGCCACGAGGAGGTCTTCGCGGGCCCGGTCGAACTTGTCTTCGATGAGGAAGTGGAGCCCCCGGGTGCGGCGGATCTCCACGTCCCGCGGCGCGAACTCGATCGCCTTGGCGTAATGCTCCTCCTGCTTGGCCGTATCGTCTTCCTCGAGGCTCGCGAGCACGATGTGGGCCTTGGCCATCTGCAGGCGGTCGTCGCCGAGCAGCTCGAGCGCCTTCTCCGCCGACTCCTTCGCCCGGGCGCGGTCGCCCCGCGGCAACGACTCCAGCCGCGCGATCATGAGGTGGGCCTGCCCGAGCTTCGGGTCGCGAACGATGATCTCGTCGAGATCACGTAGGGCGAACACCCGCAGTCGGGACCACTGCGGATTCGGCGGGACCGAGTCGTAGATGGCATCGACGACCATGCCGGCGCGATCGACGAGCGTGCCGGTGTAGAGCTCGTCGGCGAACTTCTTGGAATCGGCGTCGAGCCCGAGTTCGATCGCCTTCTTGCAGTGCTCGAGCACCCGCTCGTAGTCGTCGAGTTCGTTGGCCCCCAGCTTGGCGTCGATCGCCTTGTCGAGCTCGGCCTGGCCCGGACTCTCGGCCTGCTCGGCGGCCGGCTTCGCATCCGGCTCCGCCATCGCGAGGCTGCCGCCCAGCAGGCAGATAAAAGCCCCCATGCGCAAGCAGGGGGATAATGCGGACCTCATCCTGAAGCGGCCCGGATCATCCCCCGGCTCGCGCCTGGGGGCTTGTATGAAAAAGCGATCCCCCGGCTCGCGCCTGGGGGCTTGTATGAAAAAGCGATCCCCCGGC
>JBILVW010000167.1:0-6340 GCA_044370205.1 Pirellulales bacterium
CGGATGGCCTTCTCATACAAGCCCCCAGGCGCAAGCCGGGGGACGTTCGGGATGAATACCACAATGATCCCCCTGCTTGCGCATGGGGGCTTGGATGGGAGCGGTCGCTTTTTTGCAGATCGGGCGGGCTTCCGCCAAGCGACCGCCTCGGGCATACTTTCCGTTTTCACCCGCGCACCGCTTCCCGATGACGCCCCTCTTCGCCAACCGCTGGCTCACCGCCCTGCCGCCGATCTGGCTGGTCGGCACGGCCGCGTTCATCTCGCTCGTGGTGGCGCTGGCCGTCTACGCGATCCTCACGGTCATCCGCCCCCGTGCGGCCGCGGAGCTGCGGGTGGCCCTGCGGGATGGCTTCCTCGGCCCGCTCGGCTGGCTGCTCGTCGTCTATGCGACCGTAGCCATCGCCTTCACGCCACTCGTGCCCGTCGGCCAGATGGTGCGTTCGCTCGTGCGGATGACGTCGGCCGACGACGCGACCGTGTCGGTGCCGGTGCCTGCCGGCGGCCAGCCGCTGGAAATCCCGCTCGACGTGCGGCCGCAGGAGCTGCAGTCGCTCGAACTCGTCGCCGACGCGCCGCTGCTCGTGAAGACGCAGCAGCCGATCGCCGGCTACGCGATGGAGAAGGTGCCCGACATCGATCTCGACGCCGAGAAGCCCTATGCCTGGAAGCGTGCCGAGGGAGCCACGAATCCCTTCCTCGGCCAGAAGGCCAAGCTCGAGGCCGTGAACGCGGGCTCCACGCCGGCGGAACTCACCGTGCGGTGGCGGCTCGCGCCGGAGTTTCCGCAGACGGCCGTGCTGCCCTGGACGATCGTGTCGCTGCTGACGATCGGCGGGGCCTACGCCCTCTTCCGGCTCGCCGCCCCGCGGATCGCCGCCATCGCCTCGGCCACCACGAAGGAGGCGATCGGCCAGCCGGTCTTCACGGTGGCCCTCGTCGCGGGGGCCGTGCTGCTCGTGTCGTTCATCGTGATCCCCTACAACACGTTCGGCGAAGACGTGAAGATGCTCAAGGACAGCGGCCTCACGCTCACCAAGGTGCTGGCCCTGCTCGTGGTCGTCTGGACGGCCAGCATCGCCGTGGCCGACGAGATCGAGGGCCGCACCGCCCTGACGGTGCTCTCGAAGCCGCTCCGCCGCTGGCAGTTCGTGCTCGGCAAGTTCGCGGGCCTCGTGCTCGTGGCCCTGCTCGTGTTCCTGATCCTCGGCGGGGTGCTCATGGCCACGACGAGCCTCAAGGTGATCTACGACGCCCGCGAGGGGGCCAAGGTCGATCCCGTCTGGAAGGAATGCGCCGACGAGATGATCACGGTCGTGCCGGGCCTCGTGCTCTCGTTCCTGGAGACGGTGCTGATGGCGGCGGTGAGCCTGGCCGTCTCGACGCGGCTCGGCATGGTGCCCAATCTGATCGTCTGCTTCGCGATCTATTCGCTCGGCCACCTCGTGCCCCTGCTGGTGCAGTCGAGCGTGGGCAAGTTCCCGATCGTGCGGTTCGTGGGGCAGCTCTTCGCCACGATCCTGCCGGTGCTCGACCACTTCACGATCGAGGCCGCCGTGATCGGCGGCGTGGCCGTGCCCTGGGGCTACCTCGCCTGGGCCGCCCTCTACGCGGCCCTCTACTCCGCGGCCGCCCTCCTCGTCGCCCTGCTCCTCTTCCAAGACCGCGACCTGGCCTGACCCGGCGCGGTATCTATCGCACGAGGCCGGTACGGGCCGTCACGCCCACCATGCCGTCGGCCGTGGACGTGCCCGGCAGCGCATACCAGCCCGTCTCCTGGTTGCGAAGCGCCCGGGCCTCGGCCTTGCCGTCGATGAAGAACAGCATGCCCCTGCCCAGCCGCCGCTCGATCCGCGGGCCGAGTTCGATGCCGAGCATCCCGGTTTCCGCGCGCCGGCCGACGAGCGTGCGGAGTTCGATGCTCTCGCTGCCCGCCTCGTGCTCGGACTTCAGGCCGATCCGGCCCGTCCAGTCGGCCCTTCCCTCCTGAAACGCCAGCGAGTCGGCCTGCAGCCCGGCCGCCACGTCGAAGGCATCGATCCGGCTCTTCACCTCGGCGGCCAGCGGCGCCAGCATCGCCTCGCCCCGGCCCGAAGGCCCACGAACCGCGAGGTCGAGCGGCGGGATACCGTCCTTCCACTCAGCGGTCGGCCGACCCGTGGCGGTATTCGTCTCCCGCAGCGCGCTCGCGACCGACTCCGCGCCGGAAAAGCCCTCGAGCCCGAGCCCCTCGAACACGACCGGCGGCGGCTGGGCGGGCACGTCGGCGGCGCGAACACACGGGTTCAGGGGCGCAGCCGCGAGCAACGCCGCGAATACGCGGGCGAATCGGACACGGCAATTCGATGGCGTCAAACTCATCACCAAGCACATTCGTCTGCGAACGATTGACGAGTGGCACCGGCTCGGGGGCGGCAAAAGTCTCGTCGCGGTGGGCCGAAGCGGCCCAAGGCTCCTCGAGCGTTTGCCGACCCCCTCGCCTCCCTTGGTCAGGTCGGCGGTCCGATGCCACAGACTTTGCCTTGCCGCACGCGATTGCGGCGACTCTGCGGACTCAGCCGGTTTTGCGGCGTGGGGCCAGCGGGATCGTGGCGGTCGCGGCGACTGTCGGCCTGCCGCCGGCGAAGCTCACGCACTCGGCCGCCTCCAACACCCGGGCCGCGATCTCCAGGGCAGACGCCCCGGCGGCCGCGGTGACGAGTGGCTGTCGCCCCGTGCGGATCGCGTCGAGGAAGTCGTCGTGCTCCGCGGCGATCGCGTTGGCGTCGGCCACCACGAGCGTCTCGAAAGGGAGGGTGTCGGCGAAGAACCGGTCTTTCATCGCCATGCGATCGGCGGGTGGCACCTTCGTCGCCGAGAACGCGCCCGACCGCACCGCAGGCGAGGCCGAGAGCACCGACACGCTCTTGGCGTTGAAGTCGAGCGACACGATGCCGTCGCCCGTCCACATCGAGAGCGTGCGGGTGAGCACGGGGTTGATCCGCGAGGCGGTGAGGTCGGCCACGAGACCGGAGGCGAACGTGAGCCGGGCTCGCATCGCGTCTTCGTGGCCGCCCGTGGCCAGGATGCCGCGGGCCTCGACCCGCTCCAGCCGGCCCGGCTCGAGCGAGAGCACGAGATCGATGTCGTGGATCATGAGGTCGTGCACGACGCCCACGTCGAGCGACCGGAACGTGAACGGCGCCAGCCGGCAGGCCTCGAGCACCCGCACGTCGCGGGCCCGCCGGGCCGCCTCGCGCCAGGCGGGATTGAATCGTTCCACATGGCCCACCGCCACGACGCGGCCGTGCCGCCGCGCGGCGATCACGATCGCCCGGGCGTCTTCCACCGTCGCGGCGATCGGCTTTTCCACCAGGAGATCGATGCCCGCCTCGAGCAGCGGCAGCGATACGGCCGCATGGAGCCCGGTGGGCGCGGCCACCACGACGGCATCGACGAGCCCGGGCAGTTCACGCGGGTCGGCAATCGGCCGACAGCCATGGGCGGCGGCCACGCGGGCCCGCGACTCCTCGACGGGATCGACGACCCCGACGAGTTCCACGTCTGGCCGGGCCGCCAGCAGCCGCGCATGGATCGCGCCCAGGTGCCCACAGCCAACCACCGCCATTCGAGTCGTGCTCATGCCGCCCTCCTGCGTTCGCGTGCCCGTCCGTGCCGCCCATCCTGCTGGTGGCCGAAGAAGTCGAGCAGGTGCATCACCTGCGGACCGAGCATGCCCTGTGACTTGAGAATCTCCCGCGCGGGCTCGAGGCCCACCTTGGCCCGATAGAGGAGCCGGTGCGCCTCGGTGATCGCGTCGATCGTGGGCGGGTCGAAGCCACCCCGTTTGAGGGCAACCACGTTGATGCACCGGGGTCGCGCCGGGGCGCCCTCGCAGAGCATGAAGGGGGGCACGTCGTGGAGCACCCGCGACAGGCCGGCCACGAACGACCAGCTGCCGATCGTGGCCCAGTGGTGCACGGCCACCGCGCCGGAAAGTGATGCTCGCGAGTGCACCCGGACGTGGCCGCCGAGCAGCGTGCCGTTGGCGATGATCACGTGGTCGCCGATTCGGCAATCGTGGGCTACGTGGCAGTTGGCCATCAGGAAATTGGCGTTGCCGATCGACGTCACGCCCACCTCCTTCTCGGAGGCCCGGTTGATCGTCACGCCCTCGCGAATCACGTTGTCGTCGCCGATCTCCACGCTCGTCGCCGTGCCGCGATAGCTCACGTCCTGTGGCTCGCCGCCGATGACGCAGTTGGGAAAGATGCGGTTCCGCTCGCCGATCCGGACAGCGCCCATGATCGTGACGTGGTTCTCGAGCACCGTGCCGCGGCCGACGACCGCGCCGGCGGAGATCACGCAATGCGGCCCGACCCGCACGCCGGCCGCGAGCCGCGATCCCGGCTCCACCACCGCCGTGGAATGCACGACGGGCTGCAGGATGCAGCCGGCCGAATCGCCGTCATGGTCGCCGTCATCCGCCACGCCGCCTCAGGCCGAAGCCCGCCTCCCGGAGAGCGCAGCGAGCCGCGACGCCAACTCGGCATTCAGCCGATGACCGCTGCGGCGGGCTCGCACGTGGGCATGGATCGGCCGCCCCGCCAGGGCGAGATCACCGACGAGATCGAGCACCTTGTGCCGCACGCACTCGTCGGGCCACCGCAGCTCGTTGTCGATCGGGCCGTCGGGCCCGAACACGAGCAGATCCTTGCAGGTCGCCTCCGGGCAGAGCCCCGCCTGCCGAAGCCTGTCGGCCTCATCGGCCGAGATGAAGGTCCGGGCCCCGGCCAGGCCATCCCGATAGGCGTCGGGGGTCAGTCGAAACGCGAGCGTCTGCCGCCCGATCGGCCCGGCGCCGTAGTCGAGTTCGTATTCGACCGACAGCCCCGGATGCCGCAGCGGACCCGCCTCGATCCACGACTCGTCGTCTCCCACGCGCACCGTCTCCTCGACGACGATCGGGTCTGCCGGCGCCCCGAGATCCTCGACACCCACCGAATCGATCGCCTCGACGAACGCCCGTGACGAGCCGTCGAGCCCGGGCATCTCCTCGGCTGAGACCCGCACCACGCAGCAGTCCACGCCGAGGCCGGCCAGGGCGCTCATCAGGTGCTCGACCATCTGCACCTGCACGCCACCGACCGCGAGCGTCGTCCGCTGCACGGCATCCACCCGGTTCTCGACGCACGCAGCGATCCGCACCGGAGACTCGCGATCACCCCGCACGAACACGACTCCCGTGCCGGCCGGCGCCGGAATCAGCTCGACCACGTTGCCGCGGCCGCTCCAATACCCGACACCGGACACCGACACCGCCCGGCGAATCGTGTGCTGCGTTCGCGGCCGCATGAACTCCACGCCTCAGGAATCGATCTCAGGACATCCAGCCGGGCCATCCTTGGCCCCCGGAATGGTCAGCGAACGGGCCTTGCCTGCGGCTGAGCCGCCACAGCCGCGCCGTTGAGCATCTTGAGAACGTCGGGCGTGATGTCGATCTGGGGATCGTAGTAGACGATCGGCTTGGTGATGCTGCCGAGGATGCGATTGCGGTCTGCGGAATCGACCGGGTCGCCGTCGAACCGGTGCACCACGGCGATGCCGTGATCCCGGGCGAACTGGCTGACGGCCCGCTCGATCTCGGTGTAGACCTGGAGATACACCTTCGCCTCGCGATCCATGAAGTCCTTCTTCTGGAGCTGGGCGTTGACGCTGAACTCACCCTGCGCCTTGGCCACTTCGGCCTCGAGCTTCTTGTACTCGGGGGTGCCGACGTTGAAGCCCTTGAGTTGCTCCATCAGGCCGTTGATCCGGTCGCGCTCGGCCTTGAGGCCGTTCTCGGCGGCCATCACCTCGTCCTTCATCTTGTCCATGGCCTGCTTGAAGCGGGCATGGTTCTTGAAGATGTAGCCGACGTCGATCACGGCCACATGGGCGGCAGGCGTCGCCGGCCGGGCCGGGGCCGCAGCGGGGGCGGGAGCCTGGGCCGACGCCGACTGCTGCGACAGCACCAGGGCGGCGACGATGGCGAAAACGGGCAGATGCCTCTTCACGGGTTGCACTCCTTGCTCGCGGGTCGATTCACCCGCATCCCCATGGCCGGGCGACCATGCGACGGCCGTCCAAGGCCGCCAGGGATGCGGAAGCGGGAAGGATGATGGCGGCGGGCCGTCTACGACTCAAGGGCAAATTCGCCGCTGAAATACAGGGCTCGTTTGCAGATGCCGCCCTACCGAGGCTGTCCGAGCGTGACCTCGAGCGTGACCTCGCCGCCACTACGCATCACGACGACTTTCACCGTTTCGCCTCCCTTGTGCTTGCGGAGGGCGCTGTCGAAGTCCTCGAGGCCGGTGATGGCG
>JBILVW010000168.1:0-6325 GCA_044370205.1 Pirellulales bacterium
GGGCGGCTCGGGCGACCCGGCCACCTTCGACGTCGACACGGGCACGATCTTCGAAATCCCGTAGGGCCTCGCAGCCGTGGTCGCCGGGCCGATGAACTTCAGCGGCGCGTAGTCCTCGTGCTGATGGAAACTGAGCTTCGAGAGTGGCGCTGATGTCGACAGCTCAGGCCGTTCGCTGCTCGTATCGTGGTCGTAGCGGCAGAGAGCAAACCGCCACTCGTCGCCCGGCTCGGGCCGGCCGCCGGTGGGCATGAAGCTCGACCACGGAATCCGCATCTCGACCGACCAGCATTTGTCGGTGTCGGTCCAATTGTCGAGCGTGCCGCGAAGGTTTACGGCCGACTCGATGCCGAAGTCGTGCAGCTTCTTGAACCGACCCACGTGGCCGCGGCGGGGGATGAAGCAATCGAACTGCGTGTTGAGCGCGTTGACCTGAAACTCGTAATACGCCGGCTTGTCGACGGCCGGCTTCACGAAGACCTCGAAGACGTCGTTGTCCCAGATCTGGCCGTCGTGCTCGGTGATGTCGGCGTAGAGGTCGGCGTCGTCGAGGTCGGCGCTGATGTAGAGATGCTCGCGATCCCAGAGGATCTTCGCCCGGGTGGCCTTCGCGGCGGGCTTGTTCGCCTTGCCGAGCCACGGCATCGAGAAGTTGTCGATCGTGGCGGCGTTCTTCCAGGCCGCGTCGTCGAGGGCCCCGTCGATCGCGATCGGGTCTTCCGTGAACTGGCAGGCGTAGGGGGGGAGCAGTGCCGCCGCCGTCGCGGCGGCGGGAGAGGTGGGTGGCTGCACGGCATCGCCGCAGCCGCCACACGCAGCGACCGCGGCCAGGATCAGACCCCCGAACGGAAGTAGGCCGCGGTGTTCACGCGAGGGCCTGAAGCTGCCCGGCAATGGTGTGGAACGCGGCATCGCTTGCATCTGGTATCTATCGGTTTTTTTGCCGGGCTACCCAGCAAGAAGAATAGTCAGCGCAGCGGGATTCGGCGAGGCCCGCGGCGGATGACATTCCGCCATGCGGATTACGGCAAGGGGGCTGCGTGGCGTTCCAGAAGCTGATGCTCTCCGCCAGCGAACGCTGACGTCCAAAAGCCCTCGCGGAAGCCCGGGGCCCCGCTCCGGAAGCCCCTCGCGGAAGCGGGGGGGATGACGCTGGCCATCACCATCCGGGCATTGGATCAAACGCGTTGCCCAGATTTGGTGGCTGGCACCTTTTCTCTTTTCTCGTGCTTTTCTCGTGGGTGTGTTTCCAATTCTACATCCGCAATGTAGAATTTGCCGCATGCGGTCGGGCCCGTTTGGAGGTCCGGCGCGGTTCGCTCCGCCGGGACGTTGCTCGCCATGGCTCGCTACTTTTCACGCTTGCTCGAGCCGCCGACGAAGACCTTCCTCCTATTGGGGCCGCGTGGCACGGGAAAGTCCACATGGCTTGGACATCACTTTCCCGACGCGACGCGGATTGATCTCCTCCACACGGAAAAACTCTACCGCTACCGCTCGAATCCATCGCTCATCCGCACCGATCTCGCCGCCGTCCGGCCGGAGGAGTGGGTGGTCGTCGACGAGGCCCAGAAGGTGCCCGATCTGCTCGACGAAATCCATGGCCTTTATGAATCCAAGAGGATCAACTTTGCGATCACCGGGTCGAGCGCCCGAAAACTCCGTCGGGCCGACGTGAACCTGCTTGGCGGACGGGCGATCCGGTGCGATTTCTTCCCGCTCACGTGGGCGGAAATCGGCCGCCCAGCCTTGCTGGAAACGTGCCTGAACTTCGGAACGCTGCCGCACGTGCTCTCCGCGCCTGCCCACTCCGCCGACACGCTGGCCAGTTACGTCGGCACCTACCTGCAGGAGGAGATCGCCGCGGAAGCGCTGACCCGGTCCATCCAGCCGTTCGCGAGGTTTCTCCAGGTGGCTGCGCGGCATCATGCCCAGTTGCTGAACGTCGAGCGCGTGGCCCAGCAGGCGGCCGTCAAACGCCGCACGGTGGACACCTACTTCGAAATTCTCGACGACACGCTGCTGGGAACGCGGCTTCCGGCCCTGCGGCTCGGGCTTCGTGCGAAGGAGGCCGCGCACCCGAAGTTCTATTTTTTCGACGCCGGCGTCGCACGCGCGGCCGCCGGCTGGGTTCGGGAATCGATGCCGGATGAATGGCGCGGGTTTTCCTTCGAAACGCTCTTGCTGGGTGAACTGCGCGCGTTCAATGCCTATCGCCGCAAGGACAAGCGGCTGTTTCACTACAGCGTCACGGGCAGTTTCGACGTGGACTTCATCGTGGAGACGCAGAAAAAAGTCCTGAATCGTCCCAGCCGATTCATCGCTATCGAGGCGAAAGCCGCACACCAGTGGCGGCCCGAATGGAGCGGCCCGCTGCAGACGCTGCTCGGGCATGAAGCGGTCGCTGCCGCGTACGGCGTCTACCTGGGCATGAAGCCAATGCTGATGGACGGGGTGACGGTGCTCCCGTTTCGGGAATTCAGCGAACGGCTCTGGGCAGGCGAAATCTTTTGACGCCAAAAACCGAAGCTGCCAGCCTCCACAAGCCCCTCGCGGAAGCGGGGGGACCCGCTCCAAAAGCCCTTCGCGGAAGCGGGGGGATGACGCTGGCCATCACCATCCGGGCAGTTGAGCGAACGCGCCGATGATGAACGCCACGCGTCACCCCGCCGGCTTCCGCCGGGGGCTTTCGGGGGAGGCACGCAAGCGAAGCCTAGAGATGCCGTCGGAACCAGGCGCGGGTCTGCCCCCACATCGCAGGTGAAAGCAGGTGCGTCCGCTCGATCGCGGCATAGGTGGGCAGGCAGGAGTTGCCGACGAGGCATTTCAGCCGCTCGTCCCACGGGCCCACGAGCCAGGTGTGCGTCGAGCCCATCGAGTGGCCGTAGCAGCCGATCCGGCCCGGGATCACCTCCGGCTCGCGGGGCCTGACGTCGAGCGGGCAGGGCTCCGGCCACGGGCCGCCGAGGCAGGCGAGCAGGTGATCGCGGAAGGTGAGAGCGGGCCGCGGCATGTCGGCAGTGGCCGTCGGGGCGATCGCGTGGATGCCGACTGCCGTGGCGGCGGCCGCGACGATGTCTCGACGGTTGGGGAGCGGCGACTTCATGCCACTATCATAAACGCTGAGCCGGCCTGCCAAGGCTGCCCGCTGATGGTTTTGGGCCACGATTGCCGGATTCGCCCGCGGCGGGTATTCCTGTCACATGGCCGGCGGGCAATGCCGGCGATCGTAACCGCGGAGAGTTTGCATGAACCCGAGCATCGTCATCTGGTCGATCGTGTCGGCCCTCTCCGGATTCCTCTTCGGGTTCGACACCGTCGTCATCTCCGGTGCCGAAAGAACCATCCAGGACCTCTGGCAGCTGAGCCCGGCCCTGCATGGCATCGCGATGGCATCCGCGCTCTACGGGACGGTTATCGGCGCGTTGGGGGGCGGCTGGCCGACCGATCGCTGGGGACGCAAGCCGACACTCTTCTGGATCGGCATCCTGTATTTTGTCTCCGCCGTGTGGAGCGGACTGGCCACCGACGTCTGGTCGTTCATCATCGCCCGGTTCATCGGCGGCCTCGGCGTCGGCATCTCGACCGTGGCCTCGCCGCTCTACATCTCCGAGATCTCGCCCCCCGAGTCGCGCGGCCGGCTGGCCGGCATGTTTCAATTCAACATCGTGCTCGGCATCCTCGCCGCCTTCCTCTCCAACTACCTCCTCGAGGGCGTGCCCAACGATTGGCGGTGGATGCTCGGCGCCGAGGCGTTTCCGGCCTTCTTCTATATGGTGGCCTGCCTCGCGATTCCCGAGAGCCCGCGGTGGCTGCTCCTGAAGGGGGGCGAGGAGAATCGCACGCGGGCGCTCGACGTGCTCGCCCGGATCGAGCCCCGGGCCACACCCGAGCAGGTGCAGGCGACGGCATCCCGGATCGTGGGGGCGACGGCGGCGGGCGACGGCGGCGGGGCCGAATCGCTCAAGGATCTCCGCCGGCCGATCGCGCTGGCCTTCCTGATCGCCTTCTTCAACCAGCTTTCCGGCATCAACGCCATCCTCTATTTCGCGCCGCGGATCTTCGAGATGGCGGGGCTGGGAGAGAAGTCGGCGCTGCTGCAGTCGATCGGCATCGGCGTCACGAACCTCATCTTCACGTTCGTGGGCCTGTGGCTGATCGATCGGCTGGGCCGCAAGACGCTCCTGCTGATCGGCTCGCTGGGCTACATCGTGTCGCTCGGTCTGTGCAGCTGGGCGTTTGCCACCGGCCAGACGGCGATCGTGCCGGCCTGCATCTTCGCCTTCATTGCGGCGCACGCCGTGGGGCAGGGGGCAGTGATCTGGGTGTTCATCGCGGAGATTTTTCCCGACCGCTTCCGGGCCACCGGCCAGGCGATCGGCTGCGCCACCCACTGGGTGATCGCCGCCCTCCTCACGACGGTGTTTCCGTCGCTGGTCGTCCTCTTCCCGCCGAGCGGCGTGTTTGCCTTTTTCTGCGGCATGATGGTGCTGCAGTTGCTCTGGGTGCTCACGATGGTGCCCGAGACGAAGGGCGTGCCGCTCGAGGAACTCGCCAGGCGACTGCGTCGCGCATGAAGCCAAGCCTCTACACGGTCGTTTCGCAGGAGCAGGCATCTTTTCGGTGCGTGCGCGTCCGCGAGCAGAAGCTCGGTGTGCCGTGGCACTTTCATCCCGAATATCAGCTCACGCTCGTGCTAAGCGGAAGCGGGCAGCGGATCGTGGGCGATTCGATCGCGCCGGTTCAGCCGGGCGACCTGACGCTCCTGGGGCCGAACGTGCCCCAC
The DNA here is from genome assembly GCA_044370205.1 of Pirellulales bacterium. Lineage (GTDB taxonomy): Bacteria > Planctomycetota > Planctomycetia > Pirellulales > UBA1268 > QWPN01. The sequence goes on from JBILVW010000168.1 coordinate 4,787, forward strand.
TTCTGGGACGTCGAAGGCCCGGGCCGAGCGCCGGGGGCCAAGGGCGGCCCGCGGCGGAGGTCCCGGGTCGATGCGATCGTCGTGCAGTTTCGCGCGGAGTTTCTCGGCCGGGAATTCTGGGGCGTTCCGGAGACGGCCGCCGTGGTGTCGCTCCTGAATTCGTCATCGAGAGGGCTGGAGTTTTCCGCCGCGGCCCGCAAGCGGGTGGCGGCCGATCTGCAACGGCTCCCGCAGCGCTCGGGATTGCAGCGGCTGCTGGGTCTGATCGCCGTGCTCGACGGACTCACGGGCAAAGGCCGCAGCACCCCGATCTGCTCGGCCGACTATGCGCCCAAACTCGACCCGGACGACCGCGATCGGCTCGCGCCCGTGCTGCGCCGGATCCACGAGCAGCTCGCCAAGCCGGCGCGGCGGCACGAACTCGCCGCGCTCGCCGGGGTCTCCGAGCGGTCGTTCAGCCGGTATTTCCACCGCAAAATGGGCAAGACGCTGCCGCAGTTCGTCAATGACCTGCGGGTGGGCCGGGCCCGTCGACTGCTGGCGGAGACCGGCCTGACGGTCACGCAGATCGCGCACGAATGCGGGTTTCACAACCTCTCGAACTTCAACGGCCAGTTTCGCATGATCGCCGGCGCGACCCCGCAGGAGTTTCGCCGGTCACACCGCGCTCACCATGCCGATGCCAAGGAAAGCGCGTAGCCGGGGGCGTGTGGGGGAGGCGTCATCCCCCGGCTCCCGCCGCGCCTCCCACAAGCCCCCGGCGGAAGCCGGTGGGATGACGTGATCCACTCCTTCAATCGCCTTCGGGAAAAAATGCCCGGATGGTGATGGCGGGCGTCATCCCGCTCGCTGCCGCGAGGGGCTTTCGGGGACGGGGCACGCCCGCTCCCCGCAAGCCCCCGGCGGAAGCCGGTGGGATGACGCGTGGCAATCACTTGCGGCGGTTTTCACCCCCTCGGCCTGTCCTGGCATTCGAGCACGTATGCCACCACGTCCTCGACGGCCCGCGTGTCGTAGAGACATCGCTTGCTGCCGCCAAGCGTCCACCAACGCGGACGCCTTCCCTCGCGATTCGACAACTCCCGCGAACACCATGCCTTGAGAGATCGCAACACCTCGCCCGGCGGCCACTCGCCCGCCGACACGACCACGTGCACGTGCGTGGGCCGGCAGTTGACGGCATGCAGCTCCCAGCCGCGAAACCCGCAATGCTCGCGCACGGCCGCTTCGACGATGCCGCGGCCATGCCGGCTGAGTTCCACACCGGCGTCACGCAGGGCACGGGCCGCATGCAGGGCGAGGCGGTGGCTCGCGTCCCGCATCACGCCGCGGGCATCACACCAGCCGCGATCGTCGCCGGGGAGCCACGAGCCGTACGTCGTCCATGTGAGGAAGAACGCCATCGGACCCGAGCGGTAGGGCAGGCCGGCCTCGCTTCGCATGGGGGCAGCATATGTACAGATGCACAGTTTTACAAGAGGGCGGTCGGTGACGCGCTCCACTCCATCAATCGCCGGCGTAAAAAAATGCCCGGATGGT
>JBILVW010000008.1:0-21138 GCA_044370205.1 Pirellulales bacterium
GAGCAGCTGCTCGTCGACCTCGAGCCCGCGGAACTTCACGTTGCCCTCGAACCGAAACTCGAGCTCGTCGGGATGCATCACCTGAAAGAGCACGACCTCGTGGCGGGAATACCGCAGCCGCTCGATCGCCCGCTCCAGCTGCTCGACGTCGGTGAAGAAGTCGCTGAACACGAGCACGATGCTCCGGCGGCCGAACCGGCCGCAGAGGTCGAGCAGGCACTCCGGCAGGCGGGTCTTCCGCGTCGGCTTCACGGTGTCGAGCCGCTCGGTCATCCGCACGATCTGCCCCATCGAGTTGCTCGGGGGCACGAAGTCCAGCACCGATTCGTCGCAGGTGGCCAGCGACACCTTGTCGCCCTGCCGGATCACCGAGTAGCCGAGCGTCGTCGCCAGCCGGCTCGCGGCGAGGAGCTTCTGCTTCGGCCCTTCGCCGTATCGCATCGACGCGCTCGTGTCGAGCACGAGGTGGCAGACGAGGTTCGTCTCCATCTCGTACTGCTTGATGAAATACTTGTCGCGGGTGAAGTAGACCCGCCAGTCGATGTGCTTCGGGTCGTCGCCCGGCACGTACTCGCGGTGCGAGGCGAACTCGACCGCGAACCCGGAAAAGGGCGACTTGTGGTGGCCGGCGAGCGTGCCCGCGACGAGGCCGCGCGGCTCGAGTCCGCGGCCTGCCAGCCGGTTGAGCGTCTCCGGATCGACGTATTTCGAAAGCACCGACTGATGCATGGGCTCCTCCTCACGCCGCCGGACGTTCGTAGACGCGGTCGGCCGGCACGGCCTCGAGCAGCATGTCGATCAGCTGCTCGCTGCCGATGTTCTGCGACTGGGCCGCGTAGTTGGGGGCGATGCGGTGCCGCAGGGCCGGCTTGAGCATCGCCTGCACGTCGCCCACCGTCGCGTGATAGCGGCCGTAGAGCACGGCCCGCGTCTTCGCGGCCGTCACGAGCGTGAGCACTCCGCGCGGCCCGGCGCCCCAGGCCACCCAGCGATTGACGAAGTCGGGCGCCTCGCCCGAGCCCGGCCGGGTGGACCGCACGAGCGCCCAGGCATAGCCGAGCACCTGGTCGCTCACCGGCACGCGGGTCACGAGATCCTGCACGGCGACGATGTCCTTCACGCCCAGCACCGGCTCGATCCGGCCCGACTGGCCGGCCGTCACGCGGCGGGCGATCTCCCACTCGTCGCGGCCCGACGGATAGCCCACCTTGATGTTGAGCAAAAACCGGTCGAGCTGCGCCTCTGGGAGCGGGTAGGTGCCCTCCTGCTCGAGCGGGTTCTGCGTGGCCAACACGAAGAACGGCCGCGGCAGCTGGTGGGTCGTGCCCCCCGCGCTCACCGTTCGCTCCTGCATCGCCTCGAGCATCGCGGCCTGCGTCTTCGGCGGCGTCCGGTTGATCTCGTCGGCGAGCACCATGTTGGCGAAGAGCGGACCGGGAAGGAACGTGTATTGCCGGGCCCCGGTCTCGAGGTTTTCCTGGATTACGTCGGTGCCGGTCACGTCGCTGGGCATGAGGTCGGGCGTGAACTGCACCCGCTTGAACGTGAGCTGCAGCGCCTGCGCGAGCGAGCTGACCAGCAGCGTCTTCGCGAGGCCCGGCACGCCCTCCAGGAGCGCGTGGCCGCGGGCGAACATCGCCACGAGCACCTGTTCGACGACCTCCTCCTGGCCAACGATCGCCTTGGAGAGTTCGTCGCGGATCTTGTTGTATGCCTGCTCGCACTTCTGCACGGCGGCGACGTCGTCGCCGGACGGTTTCTCGCTCATGGGGTTTCTGGCTCCTTCGGGGTGGTTGCTGGGGACTGCTCGGGACTGCTCGGGATTGGGGTTCACTCGATGTTCTTGAAATACCGGTCCATCTTCTCTTCGTAGCCGCGGGGTGCGCGGCGCTTGCTGTCGGCACGTATCGCCTTCCGGACCTCGGGAGGCAGCTTTGCGAACCAGGCGTCGCGTTCGAACGCCTTTTCGTCGAGTGACGTATCGCCTTCGCGGCTGCCGGCAGCAGAACCTCGGTCGACGGCCGCCGTCTGCTGAAGTGGCCCGTTGTCTCGCGCCTCACCGTCCCGCCCGCCGCTCGTGCCGGACTGTCCAGGCGGCTGTTGGGAACTTGCCTGTTGGGAACTTGCCTGTTGGGAACTTGCCTGTTGGGAATTCGCGGACAGGGAATTGGACTGCTGCCCAGATGCGTCTGTTGCGGCGAGCGGCTGCTCGCCGGCGATCAGGTCAGCTGTGGTTTCCGGCGACTCGGGCAGGAACCCCGTGCCGAGATCATCCTGCCGCGACGCTTTCTCGAGCGACTCGCGCAGTGGCCGATTGCCGATCTCCTGCTGATCGAGCGCCGCGGCGACTCTCTCGCCGACCGCCCGTTGCGCATCCGCGAATCGCTCCTTGGCGTCGGCAAGCGATTCGGCCATCTGCGTGCGGTCCTTCGCAGCCGCATCGCCGTCCGGCAAACGCTCGAGGGCGGAGGCGGCCAGCGCTTCACGGGCCGCCGCCTGTTCCTGGAGCCCTGCGGCGATTTCCTCCGCCAGCACCTGGTCATGGGCGAGCGCTGTTTCACGGGCCGCCAGCGATTCCGCCTGCCGCCGGAGTGGATTTGCTGCAGCCTGCGGCTGGCCTGACGGCTTCTGCTGGGCGGCCTGGCCGGCCTGCGGCCCCGCCGGGGATTGGGCAGCGGATTGGGCAGCAGCAGCCTGCTCTGCCTGCTGCCTGGCGTTGCCAGCCGCAGCCGCCTGCTCCGCGGCCGTGCGGCCGAGTTCTTCAGCGGCCTTCTTGGCATCCTCGCGCATCGCCGCAGCCGCCTTCGCGAGCGACGCGGCCGCGTCGGCGGCCGCTTTCGCGGCGGCTTGGGCCGCCGCTTGGGCCGCCTCCTGGGCTGCGGCTCGCGCCGCAGCCTGGGCGGCCCTTTCGGCAGCCGTCTGCTCGGCAGGTTGACCGGCAGGTTGACCGGCGGCACTCCTGCCGGCATCAGCCGGAGTGGCTGCCGTCTTATCGCCAGAGGGTTTGTCGCCAGCGGTCCGGTCTCCGGCAGGTTTTTCGCCGGCGGGCGTGGCAGAGGCAGTCTGTTCGGCGCCGGGCTGCTTGGCCGCGGTTTTTTCGCCCGCGGCCGGTTCGCCTGCGGTCTGATCTCCGGCGTGCTGTTCACCGGCGGCACGGGCGGCGAGTTGCTCCTCGGCCGCCTTCATGTCGGCCCGCGCATTTGCGATCATTTTCGCGGCCTCTGGCGCGAGAGCGGCGGTGGCATCCTCGACCGTCGCGGCCGCCTCGGCGACCTCGGCCTGCTTCGCCGCGAGTTCCTCCGCAGTTTTCTGCAACGAGTTCTCGGCAGTCGGGTCGGGCGTTGCGGCGCCAGCCTGCTCCGTTGCGGCAGCGAGTTCCTCGGCACGCTCGGCGGCCTGGTTCGTCGCTTCCGCGATGCCGCGCTCCGCGGCGGCCGCGCGCTCCGTCATCTGCGCCGCCCGGGCAAGCTCGTTCGCCTTCGCCGCAAGCTCCGCTTTCTGCTTGTCGTTAGAACCCGGCGCCGCGGCCGCCTTCGCGAGCGTGTCGGCAGCCTTCTTGGCCTCGTCACGCATCGTCGCCGCCGCCTTCGCGAGCGACTCGGCCGCCCGCGCCGACGCCTCCGCCGCAGCCGTTTCAGGAGCCTTCTCTGCAGCGGGCGAGTGGTCGTCGCTCCCGCTCTTCGGCTGCTCGGACGTGGCGGCTGGCTCGGCTGCGGCCATCTGTTCGCTCACCGGTGCGCCGACGGGAGCCTTTTCGCCCGCGGCGGCTTCGGCAAACTGCTCTTCGGCCGCCTGCATCTCGCCACGCGCCTCTTCGATCATCTCCGCCAACTGTGGCGCCAGGGCCTCGGCGGCGGCCTCGAATTTTGCAGCCGCTTCGTCAACCTGTGCCTGCTTCGCCGCGAGATCGGCGGCGGCTTTGCGCACGTCTTCCTGGGCCGCCGGGGCGGGCGATACCCCGCCTGTGTTCCCGTCCGCTGGAGAAAGTTCGTCTGCACGCTCGGCGACCTCCGTGGCCGCCTTCGCAATGCCCTGTTCCGCGGCCGCGGCCTGCTCCGCGAGCTGCGCCGCCCGCGCGAGTTCATTCGCCTTGGCCGCAAGCTCGGTCTTCTGCGTTTCGTTGGCACCCGGCGCGGCGGCCGCCTTCACAAGTGCGTCGGCGGCCTTCTTGGCCTCCTCACGCATCGCCGCGGCCACCTTTTCCAGCGATTCGGCCGCCCGCGCCGACGCCTCCGCCGCGGCAGCTTCAGGCGCCTGCTGTGCCACCGGCGAGGCCGATGCGTCGGCAGCCTTCTCGCCAGCGGCTTGTGCGCCGAGCTGCTTTCTCGCCGCTTCCATGGCGGCCCGCGCGGCTTCGATCATCTTCGCCGCCTGGGGCGAGAGCTGCTCGACCGCGTCCTCGACCTTGTCGGCGACCTCCAGCATCTCCGCCTGATCTGTGGCGAGGTCCTCGGCCGACAGGCCGGGAGCCTGTGGAGTGACGTCATCGGCGGTCCCCTCGCGTGCCGCACGCTTGGCCGACTCGGCGATGGCCAGTTCGGCGCTCGCTACTCGCTCCGCCACCTCCGCGGCCCGCGAGAGCTCTCCGGCCTTGGCCGCCAGCGCCTTCCGCTGGGCGTCGGCCACAGCATTGGCGATCTCCCGCGCAGCCGTCTGCATCGCGTCGGTTGCAGCCTGCAACGCGGACTGCGCCGCGGGGACCGTTTGCGCTTGAGCCACGCGGGCCGCAGCCTCCGCAGCCTTTTGGATCCGCTGTTCGACGCCAGCCGGCAGGTCGGGCGCGGCGGCCGGACTGCCGTCGGGGTTTTTCCTGGACCGCGCCTGGTCGAGAAGGTTCGTCACCGCCGCGGCGATCTGCCCTTCCGCCGCGACAGCCGCCTGCGGCTGCGTGGCAGCAGCCCGACCGATCTCCTCCTGCCGCTTGGCAAGGCCCTGCAGCGACTCGAGCACGCCCATCAGTTCGGCCGCTCGCCGCGCGAACTCTTCCGCGCTGGCCGCCGCTGGCCGCTGTGCCTCGAACCGATCCGCCAACCGCTCGAGGCTGTCGACGACCACGTCTTGGCTCGCCAGTGCCCGCCTCTGATCCCCTTCGAGGAGCCCCGCAGACGCCTCAAGAACCGCCTCCTTGGCCTGCGCGACAAGCCCCGCCGCTGCCGGCTCGCCGCGGGCCTGTTCCGCGAGTTCTGCAAGTGCTTGCTGCAGGGCCGACTGTTCCGCTAGCAGTTTCTCGACGCTCTCATCGGTGAGCGGCACCTTCGCCATCTCCCTGCGCATGGCAGCGGCCTTGCCGGCGAGCGCCAGCGCTTCCTTTTCGGCGGCAGCGGCATCGCTCTGATGCACGGCCTGGTTGCCTTCCACCGCCGCGAGCACCGCCTCGAGGCCCGCGATCGCACGCCGCTGATCGGCGGTGGCCGCTGCCGGATCGGCGGCGGCAAGCCGGCTCTCGGCGGCCGCCACGGCGGCGGCCACGCTTCGTTTCTCGAATTCCCGAAGGCCCGCCACGCCCGTCGCTCCGGCCTCGCCGCTCCAGTTGCTCACGTCGGTGAGGGACGCCTCGAGCGTCGCCAGGAGCGTCTTCACGTTGCGCTCCTCCTCGATCGCCGCGAGCATCGCCTGCTCACGCCGGCCGTCGGGCAGCGTGGGCAGCGATTCCGTCGCCGCGAGTAGCCGCGTCTGCCGCTCCAGGACCGCGCGGGCCTCAGCCGCGAGCGTGGCTTCCTTGAGCCGGCGGACGACCTGCTGCCGCTCGGCTGCCAGCCGTGTGACGATGCCGCGGGCCCGGGTGCGGGCCGTGTCGAAGATCTCGCGGCGTTCCGCGGCCGGCGCGATTTCGGCACGGCCGAGCAGGTCGATCACCTCCTGCATCTCCCGCTGTACGAGCGAGTCAATCGTGCCGCGAAGGGCGACAATATCGGCATGGATCGGCCGGCCGGCGAGACCGTTCTCTTCGAGCTGCCGCAGCTGCCCGTCGATCACGCCGCGCACGAGCTCCGCCGCCAGCGCCCGGGCCCGCTCCTGCGCGGCAAGCCCTGCGGAGGGCCCCGCCGCATCGTCCGCCGCCGCAGGACGAACCACGAAGCACACCAGCGTGAACAGGAATGCCGCGAGGCATCGCATCGATCGCGGCCCCCAGAAGCCCCCGGTGGAAGCTGGGGGGTGCCGGATGGAGACAGATTCGGCATCGGATGCGGCTCGTTCGGTAGCGCAGCCTGGTGTTTGCAGCAGCGCGTCATCCCCCTGCTCCCGCAGGGGGCTTTTGGGGTTGGCGTCAGGCAGTGGGCTTGTGGAACGAGTGCGAGTTCGGGTCATCGTGCACCTCCCACGGTGAGTTCACGGTTGATGATCGCATCGAGTTGCTCGACTGACCGCTCGTCTGATTCCAGGAGCCCCGCGAGGATGCCGCGCTCGTCGGTCACATCGAGCAGGATCGGCTCGCTCGCCGCCTCGCGGCCGGCGGCGTCGCCGCGGTAGTCGACCGCGCGAGCGGTCACCCGCACCTGGTCGCCCACCTTGAGACCGAGCCGGGCGAGTTCCACCGTGGCGGTTCCTGCGAGCGGCAACCGGTCGCCGCCCACCCAGCCGGCACCGCTGGCGGTCGAGAGCGGGATCGGCACGGTCAGCGTGCGCTCGGGCCGCGCTGCAGGCGATCCACCCTCGGCGGCCTCCGCCGCCGGGCCATCGCCCGCCGCGGGCACGGCCTCCGCCACGATCTCCAGGCGGGCGATCGCATGATCGTCGGCCACCCGCCATGCCAGCCGCGGGGTCGCCGTGGGAAGCACGAGGCGGGTCTGCGCGTCGGCCGTCACGCGTGGTGCCGCGTCGGGCTTCACGCGGATGGAGCCCACCAGCGGCATGTCGGCGCCGAGGCCGTCCTCGTCCACGATCCGTATCTCATAGGCCACCGTCCGGTCGAGCCGCTGGAGCGGCGACCGCGCCGTCGCCAGTTCCCACTCGGCCGCGGAGCCCGGGGCACGCGGCCCGTTCGTGGGCCGCGGCTCGAGCGGATGCTCGGCGCCGTCGAGCACGAGCGTGGCCGACACCAGCTTTTTGTTCGTGCAGCGAAGGGCGAGGTCGACCCGCGAGCCCTCGAGCACCGTCACTTGCCGGGCGCCCTGCGGCGCCTGCTCCGTGCGGCCTCCCGCATACGACGGCGGCGTGGATGAAAGCGCGATATCGATCAGCGGCGGGGCGATCGCCGTCACCCTTACCGGCTCCGTCCAGGCATCACCGGCAAACACCTGCACATCGACCGATTCGGCGAGTTTCGGCAGCCGCGCAGAATAGGTGGTTGCCGCCGGTGGAGTGACGGATGGCGGCGCGTCGGCCGGCTGGGCTGCGGCGTCGGACACAAGATCGATCTCCGTGGCGTTGCCCGTCTGCACCGACTTGATCCTCAGCCGGGCGAGCTGGGGCGGTTCGCCGCCGATGCCGACCTCGAACCCAATCGGCCGGCCGAGCGGACAGGGCACGCGGGCCGCCGCCCCGGGGGTCGGATCGACGCCCTGGCCGCCGATGACGAGCGACTCGATGCGCGTGCGGGTGGGGTAATGGGCCGCGCCGAGGAACATCCGCTGCACGAACGCGGCCACGACGTCGGGCCGCGCGGCTGCCGCGGTGCCGACGATCGCCAGCGCCAGCGCGAGCCAGCCGAGCCGCCGCCGGAATCGTGGATCGACCGATTCCCGCGGCATCTCCCATGAGCGGCCGAAGTCGGCGACGTAATCGACCACCGCATCGCGGAGGTCGGCAGACCCCGGGGCCGCGCGACCGTCGGCGAATTCGAGCGCCGCCATGAGGTCGCTGTCGATTCCCTGCTGCTTCTCGATCAAGAGCGCCACGGCGGCCTCCGACTCGTGGGCCGTGAGGCCGGGCCGCACCCGCCGCAGATAGACCCTAGTGATCACCGCCGCCGCTACGAGCAGCATGAGCAGGCGGGCCAGGCGGCCCGGCTCGAAGATCCAGTCGACGAGGAAGACCGCCGCCGCGGCGATCACGATCGCCAGCGCGAGCCTCGATGCGGCGGACAACCGCCGCATCAGCCGGCGCCGCCGGGCCACCTGCGCGATCCGTGAGCGCAGGGCCGTGAGCCGGTCGCCGCCGGGCGGTGGCGAGGCGGCGTTCGTCGCATCGTGGTGGAGGGCGTGTGCGGTCATGGCAGGCTCAATCTCTTGCGGACGATCCATTCGCCGACCAGGAGCCCGAGGCCCAGCAGCAGGCAGGCCCACGTCATGCCGAGCGGAAACACCTTCACGGCATGCTCGGGCCGGGCCACGGGATCGACATCGGTGGCCAGCCGCGCGGCCGTCGTCAGGTCGTAGGTCTTCCCTCCCGTGGCGGCGGCGATCGCCTCCTGCAGGGCGACGTTGCGACTCGCGGACCGCTGCTCGACCGACACGCTGGTCACGCTGAAGGCCGCCTGCGCCTGCTCGCGGGTGATGGGATCGTCGACGATGATCCGGTGCTCGCCCGCCACGAGGGCCGGCACCCGCGCCTCGAACAGGCCGGGCCGCACCTCCGCGATCGTGAGCTTCTCGGGCTCGTCGGAGACGGGCTTGTCGGGCCGCACGAGCCGTGCCGAGAGTGTGCGGTCGGGGAGCTTTTCCGCGGAAAGCGGCTGGAAGTCGGCGTCGAAGGCCTCGATCGTGACCAGCACCGTGTCGTCGGTGCGGTACGTTTCCGCGTCGGTGCGCACCACGAACCGCTTCTGGCTGCCGAGCGCGTGGCTGAGGCCGAGCCGGTGCATGAGCTGGCCCCAGAACTGCCGGTAATACCGCTCGCCGTACTTCCGCCGCAAACGCCAGGTCTCGTTCGTTCCGATGTAGACCACCTCGCCGCGGCCGTAGCGGCGGATGGCGATGATCGGCTGCGGTGTCTTGCCGTCGGTGCACTTTTCAGTCGGATGCACGGCGAGCACGGTGGCCTGCGGATGCGGCCGCGACACCGGCTGCCACCAGGGGAGGGGCCCGAGATTCTTCCATGCCTTCCGGTTCTCGGCCTCGTCGGCGCCCAGCTGCATGAAGTCCACGATCGCCGCCTCCGGCGTGAGGGCCAGCTCGAACCGCCTGTCGTCGCGCGGCCGATGCGCAGAATCGAAGACCACCGGAAGCATGTCGCCGATGGCGGTCTGGGCGAGCTCCGCCGGCCCGAACCGCGGCCCCGCGATCACGACGAGGCCGCCGCCGAATTCCTCGACGAATTCCCGCGTCATGTCGCAGAACCGGCTCGAGAGCGCGGCGGCCGGCATGTCGCCGAGGAAGAGCACGTCGGTGGCGAAGAAGTCGGCCCGCGACGCAGCCGGCGCCGAAAGAAAGAGCTCGTTGGAGGCCCTCACCTGCGGGTCGGCCGAGCGGAGGAACGTGCGGAAGCCCCGCTCCCCCACGAGCGGGTCGCGATGGAAGACTTCCTTCACGAACCGCCACTCCCAGGTCGGCTCGTATTCGACGTATTCAAGCCGCAGAAAATCGTCGCGAACAAGCGTCTCGCGGGTCACCTGGTTGTCGGCCTCGATCGACTCGCCGTCGAGTGGCTCGACCGTCGCGATCACCTCGTGGCGGCCGATCGCCGTGGGCGTGAACGGAAACTCGACCGCCACCGTGCCGGCCGAGAGCGGCACCGACCGCGTGCCCACCACGATCGGCTCGGCACGCATCGCGGCCGGTCCCTTGCCCGCGCCGGCGTCGAGCGGCCGCACGGAGAGCGTGACCTCCGCGACGCCGCCGTCGAGCCCCGCATGCCGCAGCGTCACCGCCACCGTCGATTGCTCGTTCTGCTTCATCACCGGCGGCGGCTGCACGTCGATGGCCACGTTGGCCGCGAGCGTCGGGCCGACGCCCACGCAGTAGAAGGGCACGCCGAGCCGGCGGGCCGCGGTCACCGCGGGTGGTCCTGCGTTTTGGTCGAAGTCGCTCACGAGCACCACGCCTTGGAGGTGCGCGGCCGAATGCCGTAGCGACAGATCCTCCAGTGCCCGCCCGATCGCCGTCACCTGCCCGGCCGTCGAGAGGCTCTGGGCCAGCACCTCGCCGTCGAGCGCGTCGGGGGCGTCGTCGGCCGGCGCCTGAAGCGGCCTCACGCCATCGGCGGCGTCGATGGAGAATGCCCGCAGCCGAAATTTTCCGCCGAGCGCGTCGAGCACGTTCTCGGTCTTCTTCTTCAGCCACTCCGCGACGAGGTCGGCGCGGGACGTCTTTTTGCCCTCGGCCTCGTCTTCGATCGCCATGCTCTCGCTGCCGTCGAAGAGGAGCCAGAGGAGCGGCCGCGGCGAGTTACGCACGGAGAGCTGCAGCACCGGATCAGCGAGCAAGAGCACGAGCACGGCCCCCGCCGCCGCCCGCAAAAACGCCAGGATCGACCGCGTGCGGCTGTGCATCGGCGGCTGCCAGCGGAGGTAGAACCAGGCCCCCGCGGCCGCCGCGGCGGCGACGAGCACCGCCACCAGGAGCGGAAACCGGATCGCCCACGGAGCCGCCAGCGACACGCTCCACGCATCGACCCGCTCCAGGCTCTCCAGGCCGAAGAGCCCGCCAAGCCACCGCGCGATGCTGCCAAGGAGGGGAGCGGTCATGGCCGGTCCTCCCGTGGCCTGGCCAGCAGGAGGGATTCACCGACGAGGCACAGGCCGCTCGCCGCCAGCATCCACCACCAGGCGTCGTGGCCGACGACCCGGGCGCCGCTGAACTCGATCGGGTCTTCGGGGCCGATCCACCGCAGGCCTTCGACGCCCGCATGCCGGGCCTCGAACGACGTGGCGTCGAAGACGGCGGGCTCCGACTCGCGGGCGGGTCCGTTGACCGCCAGCGGCTGCCGCCACAGCACCTCCTCGGCCGGCGTGCGGCGGGGGTTGTCGTCGGCATTGTCGTCGTCGATCCCGTCGTCCCGCCGGTTCGCGGCCGCCGCATCGCGGTTCGCCGTCGCGGTGACCATATAAAGGCCGCGGCTGCCGAGGTCGCGGAGCGTCGCGCCGTAGGCATCCCCACCCACGGCCTCAACGGTGAGCGATTCGACGAGGCCGGCGGGCTCGCCGCGGTCGTTGGGCCGGGTGAGTCGGAGCGTCGCCCGGCGGTCGCCGGCAGCCACCGGGATCGTGAAGCGGTCGACGGAGGGAATCGTGTGGGCGGGCAGCGTGTCGGCGAGCATGCCGCGGAGCAGGCGGTCGCACAGCAGCATCGCGTTGGTCTTGGCGAGCGTGTTCCACGGGCCGGTGAGGCCGCTGGCCAGCCAGGCCACGCTTCCCTTGCCGATGCGGCGGGTGACGAGAAACGGCGTGCCGTCGTCGAACGCGGCCCGCACCCGCGGCTTGAGGGCGGGATCGATGCTCGCGTCGTCGTCAGCCGCATCGTCATCTCCTGCGGCGGCCATGTCGGTGATCACGGTCTTGAAGAAGAGCGGGCCGCCGTAGAGATCGGCGAGTTCTTCCGCAGGCACGTCGGGCACGCTGAAGAGCGGCTCGTCGCGCATGCTGTTCCAGGCGAGCCGCCGCGGATCGAGCGTGCCGCTCTCATCGGGCAGCCGGCCCGATGTGCCGGCGAGCGGCGCGGGCAGGATGCCGGCCCCCTCGAGCCAGGCGGCCGTGGTCCACGCGGCGGGATCGAAGTCGCCGCCCGCGGCGATCACGAGCTGCCCGCCACGTTCGACGAACGACCGCAACAGCGGCACCGTGGCGCCGGGATCACGAACGCCCGCCACCACCACGAGGCCCACGTCTTGAATCGCGTCCTCGTCGACGCCCTCGATCGTGAGATGCCGCACCCGCACGAGCTGTTTCTGAGTCGCATCGCGGGTCGTCACTGGCGCGAGCAGCCGCCGCAGGCTGCGCGTCTCGCCCAGGCGGCCGCGGCGGGGGTCTTCGTCGCGGTCTCCATATTGATCGACGAACACGACCGGCAGCGACGACACCACCGGCACGACGAGGCAGCGGCGATCGTCCTCGGGAACCGCGTCTTCCGGCAACACGACCATCGCGGTGGCCCAGGCCGGCCGGTCGGGCTCGGGCGACGCATCGAAGAGGTGCGAAAACGTCACCTCGCGGGCCTGGCCCGGCTCCAGATCGATCGTCTCGGTGGCCACCTCGGCGTCGTCGATGACGAGCGACACCTGCACGTGCCGCCGTGGCTCGCGGCCTTCGTGGCGGATGATCGCCGTGACCACCGCGGGCAGTTCGACGTCGGCGATGCCATCGACGACCGCGAGCGACTCGACCCACGTATTGTCGGGCTCGGGCACCGCGACGGCCACGGCCTGCATGTCGAGGGGCAGCCGGCCGCTCGGGTCTGCGCTGCCGGCCAACAGCGACTTCGCATCGGCGGGCCAGGCGGCGATCTGCTGGTCGCCGATGAGCACGATTCGCTTGTCGGCCACGTCAACCACCCGCTCCGCGGCCTGCGCGGCGAGATCGACCGCCTGCGCCACGGTGCCGGCCCGGTCGATCACGCGGATCGCATCGATCGCGTCGACGGCATCTTCCTGCGTGCGGTGCGGGTCGAGGCTGTAGGTGCCGGCGGGGCCGCACAGCGGCATCACGCTCACGCGGCTGCCGGCCGGCAGGCTCCCGAGAGCGTCTTTGGCGCGATCCTTCGCGTCGTCGAGGAGCGTTCGCCCGCCGAGCCGCTCGCGGCCCATGCTCATGCTGTTGTCGACGACGAGGATCGCGTGGATCGGGCCGCGGCCGGCGGTAGCGCCGGCGCCCAGCCGCAGGAACGGCCGCGCGACCGCGAGGCCGAAGAGAACGACCGCGGCCGTCCGCAGCACGAGCAGCCAGAGGTCGCGAAATCGCAGCAGCGACCGGCTCCGCTTCGCGGCCTCGAGGAGGAAGTCCATCGCGGCCCAGTCGATCTCACGAAACCGCGACTTGTTGAAGAGATGGATGAGGATCGGCGCGGCGGCCGCGGCCACGCCGGCAATTGCGAGCGGAAGTGCCCCCGGGGGAAAGGCGATCATTGCCGCGGCCCTCCGGGTGAGCCGGCAGCCGTCTGCGTCTCGTCGACCTTCCCTTCCTGGAGAATCGGCAGGTAGCGGTTGGGGATCGAGAGCACGAAGACGGCGACGGCGGTGCCGTAGAGATCGCCGGGCTTGCCGCCCACGTGGGCGCCGGCCGCCCACTTGCCGTCGTTGGCTGGGTTCTTGGGATCGATCACCTGCGAGCCGACGAGCGCGTCGCGGAGCGTGGGATAATGCTGCTTCCAGCCGGGCCCGCCGACCTGGTAGAGCGACTGGCCGACATAGTTGAGCGTGTAGGCATCGAAGGGCATCTGGCCGTTGTGGGCCTTCGGCTGCTTGATCTTGGCGATCTCGGTGGTGACGCGCTCCATGCTCTTGGCGATCCGCCAGTCATCGTATTGGCCGAACTCCTGCAGGCAGACGACGCCTGCGGCTGCCATTGCCACCGTGGCGTTGCCGCCCCCCTTGGCATACGTGAACTGGCCGGGAAGTTTCTTGAGCTCCGCCTCGGGCATCTTGGGGTTGCCCCCTTTTGGCATGTAGTGGCCGCGGACATTCGTGATCGCCTTCTTGATCACCGACGGCGGGATCTCGAAGCCGCTGTCGACGGCGCTGCGGAGAGCCTTGGCCTGCATCACACTCAGGCTCAGATCGCCATCCTGGGGCTCGGCCCGGTAGCCCCAGCCGCCGATCTTCCCTTGCGTGCGGGCGATGAGCTTGAGCGCGCGTTCGAGGGCCTTGCCGATCCGGGCGTCGCCCGTCATCCCGTAGGCTTGGCCGAGAACGAACGTCGAGAGGCCGTGGTTGTACGTGTCCCGCTGTGCACCGGCGATGTTGAGCAGGCCGCTCGGCTTGGCGTTCTTGACGACGTAGGAGAGAGCCCGCTCGCAGGCCTCTCCGTGCTCGCCGATCCCGGGCATGTGGCCGGCCGAGAGGAACGCGAGACCGCCGACCGCGACGAGGCCGAGGTCGTTCGACCCCCAGTTGCCATCCGGTCCCTGGTTGGCGGCGAGCCAGCGGAGGCCCCGGTCGACCGCCGCCTCGCTCTCGGCCGTGATCTCCCAGTCGCCGTCATCGTCGGCCGCGGCAGCGGATGGCGGCAGGCCCGCAACGGCGCAGGCAACCGCGGCCGCCGTCAGCGCAGCGAGGCCGAATCCGTGCCGAAACGAGTGGGCCGAGGAGGACATACTGTCATTTGTATGACAATCCCGACCGGTCGGTTACATCGCGAAATACCGCCCCCAAAAGCCCCCGGCGGGAGCCGGTGGGGTGACGCGTCGCGATCATGACCGACGCGATTGATCAAATGCCCGCATGGTGATGGGGCGCGTCATCCCCCCGCTTCCGCGAGGGGCTTTTGGGCACAAGACGCACGGTTCGTCAGGGCGCGAGGAGCATGAGGTCGCGGGTGGGTTCGGCCGGGCCGCGGCCGAAGAAGACGCGAAGCCCGCCGGCAGAGGGCGCGAGCGGACCCAACCATGGCTGCGGATCCTCGCAGGCCGCGAGCGGCCACCTCCGCGTCTCGCGGCCCGTCGCCGGATCGAGATTTACGAGCACAGCCATGCGAGTGTTTTTCCCGGCCACGGGCTCCCGCACCGCCGCGAGCACGCCCTCGTCGCTCACGAGGCTCGCGTCGAGCAGATCGGCGGGACCGTAACGCCAGGCAACCTCACCCGTCGCGGCATCGATGCCAATCAGGTCGGCATGACCCAGCTGCGATGAACCAGCGGATGCGACCGTTCCAATCCGCTCGACGACGAGCCGATCCCGCGCGATCCCGCGGAGCCGGCTCACCGATACGTCATCGAGCCGCCAGAGCACGTGGCCGCTCGCGGCATCGAGCGTCACTATTCCCGGCACGCCCGGCTGCACAACGTGCAGTCGGCCGTCGCGAACGAGCGGTGGCGACTGGGCGGCGAGCATCCAGGAAGCATCGACTGCCGGTGGCAGCCAGTGCTCGCGCCGCACCCACAGTACGCGGCCCTTTTCGTCGCAGGTGAGCACGCTGCCTCCGGCCACCACGATCCAGATACCGTCGGCCGCCTCGAACTGACAGTCGCGGATCGCCCACCATCCGGCGCCGAGCGTGACGAGCGGCGCTTCGTTGACCAACCGTCCGGTGGCCGAGTCGAGTGACACGAACGCAAGCTGATACGACTCCTCCACCTTCCGGGCGACGCAGACCGCGAGCGTGCCACCGTTGGCCAGCAGCGGATCCGACACGAACTGCCGGTCAGGCGTCGAAGGCAGCTCCCAGGCGACCGTGCCGTCGGCAAGGGCGATTGCCGCGAGTGCAGGCCCCGCCTTGCGGAGCCGGCGGACGAAAGCCCGCGTGGCATCGGCGACCGGCCGCATCGCCTGGCCGTGCAGTTGGTGGGCTTCGGCCGCGTCGCCGCCGAGTCCGGCCCGCCACTGCACGGCGCCGGTCGCGGGATCGTGGCTCGCGAGCTGAAAGCGGTTCGAGACGAGCAGCCGGTCGGCGAGCGGCAACACGGCGATCTGCCGGGCCACCCAGTCGATCGCGTGCGGCGGCCAGTCGACGCCGCCCTGGGTGAGCGGGGCCGGCAGGCCGGCGGGGTTGCCGCCCACATCTCCTTCGAGCCGGGCCTGCGGCGCGGCGGTGATCGCAGCCGTCTGCGAGAGCGCGGGCGGGATCGGCGGCGCAGCCGCCACCGTTGCCCCGCCAAGCCGACGGGCAAGATCGATCGCGCCGAGCGTCCGCTTCCGCTGCTTCTCGTCGTCCGGCGGGATCAAGGCCGCGGCCGCCTGGTAGTTGCGCAGCGCGGCGGCGAACCGGCCGCCGGACATGTTGCGGTCGGCGAGCCAGACGTGGGCCTTCCCTGCGGCGAGCGTGCCGTGAAACTGCACCGTCGTCGCCTCGACGGCCGCTTCGTTGCCGGCGGCCGTGGCCTCGAGCACCCGGAGGCCGGCGATCCGCTCGCGGTCTTGCCGCATGGTCTCGAGGAGGCGGGGCTCGTCGCGCATCGCCGTCGCCACGACCACCGGCAGCGACATGAAGAGGCGCGGGTCGCGGCGATCCGTCAGGAGGTCGACCTCCCCGTCGGCCACGGCCGCATCGATGAGCCGGCAGGCATCCTTGAAGTCTTCGCCGTCGAGGGCCGCATTCAATTCGGCCTCCACGCTCAGGCTTTCCTTGCTCGGGGTGACGAGGAGCGGGTGCCGCCACTCCGCTGCGAGGAGCGATGGCTTGCCCTCGGCCCGGGCCTGCGCCAGGGACGACGCCCAATTGAAGAAGGCCTCGTTCCTGGGCTTCGCCGTGAAGCCGAAGAACCTGAGCCGCTGGATGAACTCGCGGGCGGCGTTCCACTCGCCGCGGTAGAAGAGCGCCACGATCTCGCGGCGGGCCAGCGGCTCGGAAAACGCCACGAACGGCTGCCCGCTGCGCAGCGGCGCCGTGAGCTGCTCGTGGCTGATCGCGGAATAGCACCGCTCTTCGCCGTCCGCCGCCAGTCGCGAGCCCATCGCATCGAAGAGCGATGCGATCCGGGCCGCGCCGGCAGGGTCGTCGACGACCGGTGCGATCGCGAGGATGTCGTCGAGCAGATCCTGCCGCGCGGCCGGCTCGATCTCCATGCCGAGGCTCTCACGGAAAAGAAATCCGAGCAGCTCGACCGCGAGGTCCTTCGCCGCATTGCCGGCCAGGGCCTTGAGCCCACAGGCCCGCCGCCAGCCGCCGGCCTCCGCGCTCGGCGGCTTGGCCGCGTCGGCGGCGGCGAGCCACGTGGCGAGCGGGCCCTGCGGCGGCAACTCCACGGCAGCCGCGCGGAGATCGGCCGAGCAGAGCGACTCGAGCCGCGAGAGCGGAGCCTGCTGCAAGGCGGCCACGGTGATCGACCGGGCCGATGGATGCGGCACGGCATACAGGCCGATCGCCGCGAAGGCAGGCTGCGGCTCTGCACCGCTCGCCCAGCGAGTGCCGTCAACGCTCGTGTCGATCCGCTGCACGCCGCCGCACTGGCGGATCCGGAGCCAGAGTGTGTCCTTCACGAACGTGAAGGGCTGCGCGGCGATTTGTTCCACCGACTCGAGCGACGCATCATTCGGTGGCTTCCGCTGCACCTGCACCACGCCCGGCAGGTTTTTGTTGCCCAGGAACATGAGCTCCGACTGCGGTCTGCCGCTGCCGTCGCCGAAGACGAGGCCCGTGCCGGGCATCACGCCTTCGAGCCGCACGACGATCTCCCGCAGCCCCGTCGCCTCCGGCAGCGGCAGCAGCGCCCAGGCAGGCTGCTTGTTTCCCTTGACCGAGAGCGTCGCGCTGCCGTCTTCGCCGACCGCGAAAGTTGCGGAGGCGTCGCCGCCGCGGGCCCATTTTTCGCGGCCGGCGGCGAGCAGGTCGGCTGCGGGCCGTGCCGCGGGTGTCCGCAGCGGCGGGATCGGCACGGCGGCCACGAGGCTCACGTCGCGAAACGTCGCGGCCCCTTCGAAGAAGACGTCGGTCGGCGGGCCGTCGAGCGGCGCCTCGACGAGCGGCACGTCGCCACGGGCAAGCGACAGAATGCCGTCGGTATAACGAAGCTCGAGTGAGTGCACGTCGACGGGATTCGTGCGGATCATCCGGCCGTCATCGCGGCCGAGCGTGACGTAGCCCGTGGGCAGTGGCACGCCGCCCGAGCGTGTGGTCGCATAGGACTGCCAACGGAGCGGCTGCGGGAAGGCATCGAACGTCACCCCTTTCTCGCCGCTCCAGACGTGGATCCGCGCGCCCGTGAAATCGGGTGACGACATCCGCAGCGCGGCACCGTCGACGAGCGGCTGCGCAAGCCGCGCGAGACCCTCGAGCCGGCCGCACGATTTGCCATCGATCTTCTGTGAGGAGAGTTTCAGCGGCAGCTTGTCGATGGCGGTGAACCAGCGGGCCAGCGACTTGTCGTCGGGCGTTGCGTCGTCGCCCCCCGCCGGCTCGAACAGGCCCACTTCGCGGAGGAGTTCGGTTGGTGCTGGGGGCTTTGCGGCCACGGCGGTGGGCGGTGGCGGCGCGGCAGGCTCCGGTGGGGTTGGCTCCGCGGGTGGAGGCGGGGCTTTCTGCGGCTCGGTCGGCTGATCCGTGGCGACCGTCTCCTCGACCTTGGCCGCAGGCACCTCGGCTTCCTGTCGGGCCACCTCCTGCGGCTGCGGACGATCCCGCCAGCCACGGCTTGCGACCAGACCAGCGAGCAGCGCTGCCACGACACCGCAGACCACGAGGCCGTACCGCGTCCACACGCCGACGGCCCGCGCCCGCCGTGCGGCGAGCCGCGCGAGCACCCGCTCCACCGAAACCTGCGGCCGGCCGAGCGCCTGCGCGAGATACTCCTCGATCTGGATCCGGTCGGCCACCTCGCGGAGGAGATCGGGCGACTTGCGGATCGCCGCCCGCAGCGCCGCGCACTCCTCCGGCGTGAGGTCGGCGGGAGCCTTTTCCCTGATGATCGCGCGGAGTTCTTCGTCGGTCATCGTCATGCCTCCTCCCCACCTTCGGCCGCCACGGCCTGCCCGCTCTCGAGGCACCGTCTCACCGCCTGCCGCGCCCGATGCACGAGCAGCTTCACCGCCCCTTCGCTCCGCTTGAACCGCGTGGCGATCTCCTGCATCCGCAGGTCGTCGTGGTAGTAGAGATCGAGCGCCTGCCGGGCGCTGGGGCCGAGCGCCTCGAGACAGCGGGGCAGCTTTCCCATCACGTCGTCGAAGGCGCCGCCGTCACTCTCGCCGCCGCCGCCGAGATCCTCGATGTCGAGGCAGAGCTCCGTCCACGCCGTCTCCCGCCGCCGCCGCGTGGCGCGGGCATGCTCGCGGAGCACGTTTCGCGCGATGCCGATCAGCCACGGCCGCATCGCCACGCCCGCGCCTGCTCGCGGCACCGCCTTCGCCGTGTAGACCCGCAGGAAGACTTCCTGGCCAAGGTCCTCGGCATCGGCCAGCCGCACGAGCCGCGCCCGCAGGTAGCCGTGCACGAGCCGCGCGTGCCGCTCGATGATCGCGGTGAAGGCGGCATGGTCGCCCCGCTGCGCCGCGGCGAGGAGGCCGGCGTCATCGGCCGGTCGTTCGAGCGAAGGGTTGTCGGGGGAAGGGTGCACGCCGTACGTCCTGCGGGCTTTCGCTATTTCTGCGCCGGTGCGGCGGGGTTGCGGGGCTCGAGCACCGTGGCGGGGAGGCCGAACTGTGGATCAGCATCGGTCGTGGCCGCGAGGCGGAAGCGGCCGAGGACTTTTTGACCGCCTTGCTGATACCGCAGCACGAGCTTGATGCGCATGCCCCCCGCGAAGCCAGCCGGCTCGGAGAGCGTGAGGATCGCGGCGGGTTCGACGTTCTTGGGCAGTCCCCCGATCGCCCAGCCGCTGGCTGGATTCGCGTCGATGATCTGCTCGGGACCGTGGCCGCCTTGGGCGAACGTGGCGGCAGCCCTCGAAAATACGAGCGGCTTCGTGCGGGCCGAATCGGCGCGCGACGTCGCCTCGGCCGCGACCGCCTGCAGCACGAAGTTGCCGTTCGCCGCCCGGCCGGGCCCGCCGGCCGGAAGCGAGCCGTCGCGAATCGCCTCGAGTCGCAGCCCGGTGATCCGCTCGAGGTCGGTGTCGATCTCGAGCGTGTGCACGTCCTTGTCGGCGGATGGCCCCGACGCGAGGACGGAGCCATCGTCGAGCGACTTGAGCATCGCCTTGCCTTCCGATGCGACCGATGCCGGCGCGAGCGTCTGCCACCGCGTGCCCAAGGAGCCTGTCGGGCCGAGGGCCGACCACTCGATGAAGCTCTTGTCGTCGCTAGCGCGATGAACAACCTCAACGAGAATCCCCCGGCCGGTGAATCGCTCGAGCGGCACGACGAACGGCAGCACCGTGGCGCCGGGCTTCCGCTCGGGCACATCGGCCTCAGCGACTGTCTCACCATCGATGCGGATCTCGAGTCGACTCGCCGACGCGGCGGTGCGGCTCACCCCGACGACGAGGTGCGTGATCTCGGGCGATGCCTCGAGCCGGCGGCGAAGCACGGTCTCACCACCGGCGACGAGCGACTGCCGCAGGGTCACCGGCATGTCGGGGGCCGCGAGCGGATCGACGAGCGTGCGGATCGCCGGCTGCCCCACGACCTCCCAGTCGCGCCAGGGCGCGATCGTCGTGGGAAGTCGATCGCGGACCGCGGCGGCAAGGCCCTCCGGCGCGAGCGACACGACCGGATCGAGCCAGTCGAAGATGTCGCGGATGTCGTGGATGTCGGCATCCTTGGGCCGGCCTTCGTGGGCGGCGTCGGCGACGAGCACGAGCGATCGCGAGGCGGTCGAGCCGGCGGCCGCGGGCGGGAGCGCAAGACTACCGGTATCGACCGGTTCCCCGGTGCCGACGAGAAAGTCGCTCTGCCAGAGCGGCTGTGCGGCCGCATCGCCGAGATGCATCGACGCCTTCACGCAGCCACCGCCGCCGGCCGCGTCGTCGAGCGCGGCCCCGGCACGAAACGCCGTCGCGAACGCGGGCAGCGGAAACGTCATCACCGAGGATGCCTGCGTGCCGAATCCCCAGCCAAAGGGAAGCCCCTTGGCGGAAAGCGGCCCCCCCTGCACGTTGCGATCGCACTCCCATGTCCAGCTGCCGCCGAACGTGGCCTTCCGATCGACCGTCGCCGGCTCGATGAGTGAGAGCGGCGGCTCGCCGGCCGCAAACACGATCCGCCGCCGCACGTTCGCATGCGGCAGCCAGAGCGGGTCGAGGCTCCAGGCAGGCTGCGCCCGGATGTGCCATGACCGCGGATTGTTCGCGTCGCCTGTGCCATGCAGTGGATCAACTGCCGTCGTCGCGATGAGGCCATCGTCGGTTTCGGCACGCATGAGCCGGGCGGCTGCCGCATCAGCCGGCGCCGCCGCGGCCTGCGGCACGAGGTATGCGACCAGTCGCACATACATCTCCCACGGATCGCGGTCGGCCAGCCGGATCTCGGCGATCTCGTCGAAGGGGAGCCGCTGCGTGCCGCCATCACCGAGGATGATCACGCCGGCACCACTGAACCGCAGTGAACGAAACCCGACCTCGCGGCCATCCCGCGTGAGGATCGTGGCGGGGGGTAGTGGCGGGCCGATCCGCGGTACGAGGACGATCCGTCGCACGAACTCGCTCGCCACCCGGACATGGGCCCGCGGCGGTTTGCCGGGGAGATCGACTGCCGCAAGCGGCCGCACGAGCAGGTGTGGCGGTGTGGTGCGCCGCCAGTCTT
>JBILVW010000169.1:0-6323 GCA_044370205.1 Pirellulales bacterium
CGCCCGACGTGGCCCGATCGGTATCCCAGGTGATCCGCGGCGCGGTCCGTGCATGAAACCAGTCGAACAGCCCAACCTTTTCCCCTCGTTCGACTCGATCGAGGCGGTGCTCTGGCCGGCCGCGACGATCGCGGTGTTCGTGATCACGGCCGTGCTCGTCGATCTGATGGTGATCCTCGCCGCACGGTGGCGGCTGGTCGATCTGCCGAACCGCCGCAGCGCCCATGCCCTGCCCACGGCCCGGGGAGGCGGCCTGGCGATTGTGGTCACGACCGCGCTGGCCTCGCTGCTGGTGGCGCTCCGCTGGCCACCGGCCGCATTCGCCATTCTCGTGGGCGTGATCCTGCCCTGCCTCGTGATCGCGGTCGTCGGAATCATCGACGACATGCAGCCGCTGCGGGCGTCGCTGCGGCTCGTCGTCCAGATCGGGGTTGCGGCGGCGATCACGGCCGCGCTCGGGCCGCTCTCGTCGATCGCCATTCCGGGGCTGCCCGTGATCGAGCTCGGCTGGGTGGGCTGGCCGCTCACGGTGCTCTGGATCGTGGGGATGACCAACGCCTTCAACTTCATGGACGGCTCCGACGGCATGGCGGCGCTCGGCGCCGTCGTCGCCGGCGGCGCGATAGCGGTCATCGGCTGGCAGCTGAGGATTCACCTGCCGCTTTTGCTCGCGGCGTTCGCGGCGGCCGCAGCCGGCGGGTTTCTCGTGTTCAACTGGCAGCCGGCCCGCGTCTTCATGGGCGACGTGGGGAGCGCGTTTCTGGGCACGTATCTGGCGGCGGTGCCGCTCACCTTTCCGGAGCCGCAGCGGTCGCTCGTGTTCATCCCGATGGTGCTGGCCCTGTGGCCGTATGTCTTCGACCCGTTCGTGTCGGTGCTGCGACGGGTCTATCACCGCAAGAATCCGTTCGAGCCTCACCGCGAGTTTCTGTTTCATCGCCTGATTCGCAGCGGCATCCCGCATGGCCGCACGGCGATTGTGTATGCCCTGCTCGCCGGCATCGGCGGGTGTGTCGGCATCCTCATGGTGGTGAACGTGCTCCCGGAGGCAGTGCGGGCCTACGGGCCGCTGCTCGTCATCGCGCTGGCCGGCGGGCTGGCGTTTGGGATCGAGCGGCGGTGCATGCTGGTGGGCTTGCCGTCGGCGGCGGGCCCGACGGCCCCGCCGCCGGCTGCCGACGCTGCGGCTGCGGCAGCCCCGCCTGTCACTTCCAGCTAGTCGCCGAGGACGCCCGCTCATGCCTGCGTCGCCCGCGCATTCCGGTCCACCTCCTGGCCCTCCCCGCAGCCTCTATGCATCCGTGCTCAAGCGGCTCATCGACGTGACGGTCGCGGCACTCCTCCTGCTCGTGTTGGCCCCCGTGATGGCGATGGTGGCCCTCGCCGTGTGGCTCGTGCTCGGCCGACCGATCCTGCACCGCGACCTCCGGGCCGGGCTCGACGGCCGACCGTTCGAGATCGTGAAGTTTCGTTCGATGGCGGATCGGGTGGATGCGGCGGGCCGTCTGCTGCCCGACGAGCAGCGGCTGGGGCGTTTCGGCGCCCGGCTGCGGGCGTCGAGCCTCGACGAGCTGCCGCAGCTGGTGAGCGTGGTGCGGGGCGACATGAGCCTGATCGGACCGCGGCCGCTCCCGCTTCGCTATGTTTCCCGGTATTCCCCCCGGCAGGCCGCCCGGCTGCTCGTGCGGCCCGGGCTCACGGGCTGGGCCCAGATTCACGGCCGAAACGCCCTCGACTGGGGGCCGCGGCTGGAATATGACGCCCATTACGTGGAAATTCTCGGTCGGTGGTATGCCCCGCTCGCCGATTGCTGGATCATGGTGGCGACGCTGCTCCAATTGGTGGTGCAGGCCGTCACCGGCCGAGGCGTGGCGGCGCCAGGCTCGGCCACGATGAAAGAGTTTGAACCGTGAACCCGTCCGCAGCCGTCGCCGACGCCATCCGCACCGTACTCTGCGATACGGGCCGCTCGGTCGGCGCGATCGAGCCGGAGCATCTGCTCACAGCCGATCTCGGGCTCGACTCACTCGACCTCGCCCAGTCGATCGTGCTGCTCGAGCGTTCGCTCGGCGTCGATCCGTTCCGCAGCTGGCCCGCCTCGGCGCCGCGGCCGGCGATCCGCACCGTCTCCGATCTCGTTGCCGTCTACACCGCGACTCTCACCACCCCATCTTGAGAAAGCCCGCGACATGCACACCACGCTCGACACGCTGCTCGATCATCTCGCCGAAGCTCCCGCGGCCGAACGGCTCGCCGTCGCGATCACGGAGATCGCCAAGCAGGAGCCCGACCGCATCGCCATCGTGGCGCAGGCCGGCACCGACGCCCGCCGCACGATCGACTACGGCACGCTCGCCACGGCCGTCACGAAGCTCGAGACGGAACTGGAGGCCGATCGGCCCGTGGGGGTGGTAGCCCGCGCGGTGCGGCCGGAATCGCTCGCGGTGATCACGGCCGCCTGCGGACGGCAGCGGGTGCCGTTGGCATTCCTGTCGCCCGATTCCCAGGCGCTCGCCGGCGAGCTGCACGACTGGGCTGCGATCGACGACAGCCTCGCGCTGCCGTCCACGTCGGGCCGGCGGGGCGATCTCGACTCGGTGCCGCCGCCGGTGATCGTGGCCACGAGCGGCACGAGCGGGCCGCCGAAGCTCGTGGACCACGCCTGGGATTCGGTGCTCGCCGCCGCCCGGCTCTCGGAGCAGTGGCACGGCCTCGGCTGGCTGCTCGTCTACGACGCGGCCCGGTGGGCGGGCATCCAGGTGTGGGTGCAGGCGCTGCTCACCGGCGGCCGGCTGGTGGTGCCCGCGTCGCGGGATCCCGACGTGGTCGCGTTGGCGCTCGTGAACGAGGCGGTGCAGGTGATGCCCGCCACGCCCACGCTCCTGCGGCGGCTGCTCACGTCGGCCGACCGCAGCGTGCTCTGCCGCGGGCAGGTCGATCGGATCACGCTCGGGGGCGAGGCGGCCGACGCGCAGCTGTTGAACGACGCCCGAACCTTCTATCCGCAGGCGAAGATCACGCAGGTGTATGCGACCACGGAGCTGGGCGAGGTGTTTCGCGTGGCCGACGGCAAGCCGGGCTTCCCGGCCAACTGGCTGGGCAAGGCGTTGCCCGGCGGCGTGCGGCTGGCGACCCGCCGCGACGGCGAGCTGCTCGTGCAGCTCTCTCGCGACACCGCCGAAGTGGGCACGGGCGATCTCGTCGAGCGGCGGGGCGATCGCTACGAATTCGTGGGCCGCCGCACCGACGTGATCATCGTCGGCGGCGGGAAGGTGTTTCCGATCCGGGTGGAGAAGGTGATCCGCGGCGTGCCGGGGATCGCCGAGGCCCGCGTGTATGGGCTGCCGAGTGCGATCACCGGCGAACTGGTGGCCGCGGAGATCGTGCTGGCCGACCCGCTGCCGGCGGGAGCCACGCCCGAGAGCGTACGGGCCGCGACGCTGGCCGCCTGCCGCGAGCAGCTGGAGCCCCAGAGCGTGCCCCGAATCCTCGACATCGTGAAGAAGATCGCCACCACGGCCGCCGGCAAGACACCACGTACGGCCCGTTGAGTCGCCCGCCTCGCATGTCTATCGCACTCATCTCCGGCGGCTCGCGAGGGCTGGGCTTGGCCCTCGTGGAGCGGTTTCTCGCGCGTGGCGATGGCGTCGCCACCTTCTCCCGCTCGGGTTCGCCGGCGCTCGACGCCCTGGCGGCTACGCACCGGGATCGGCTGCTCACGGCCCGTGTCGACGCGGCCGATGCCGCCGCGATCCGCGGCTTCGTGGAGCACGCTGTGGCCCGCTTCGGCCGGATCGACCACTGCATCGCGAATGCAGCGATCGCCCACGAGGGCGTGCTGGCGACGACGAGCGATGCCGCGATCGACGAGACGCTGGCGGTAAATCTCAAGGGCTCGATCGTGCTCGTCCGCGAGTGCGTCCGGCAGATGCTGGTGCAGCCCCCCCCTTCCCCTTCGATCACCGTCATCTCGTCGGTGGTCGCGTCGCGGGGCTCGCCCGGCCTGGCGGTCTACGCCGCCACGAAGGCCGGGCTCGAGGGCTTCGCCCGCAACCTCGCCCGTGAACTCGGTCCGCGGGGTATTCGCGTCAACGCGGTCGCGCCGGGCTTTCTCGAAACCGAACTCTCCGCCTCGCTGTCTCCGGAAAACCGCTCACGCATCGCCCGCCGCACGGCGCTGGGCCGGCTCGGCCAGCCCGCCGACGTCGTGGGTGCCGTGGAGTTTCTCACGAGCCCGTCGGCCTCGTTCATCACCGGCCAGGTGATCGCGATCGACGGCGGCGCGTGAAGAAGACCTCTCCGCCCCGGTCATCCCGCAGCCGTGAGCAGCCGCCCTTCCTGGATCACCCACACGCCCTCACGGCGGGCGAGTTCGGCGGGGATCGGGTCGATCGCCTCGCAGGCCACGAACGACTGCACGCGCCGCCCGGCCTTTCCGAGCACCGCCGCCCGGCGGGCAGCCCGCAGCACATCGTCGTTGTCGCTTTTGCACGACACCTCACCGACGAGGTACAGCGTTTCTCCGTCCACCATTCCCGTCGCCACGAGATCTGCCCGACGGAACTCGTTGACATCCTCAGCCGTCAACGTTCCCTGCGCCACGTCCGCTTCGAGCGATTCCACCACGTCCATCACGCCGACGATGCGGCAGCGGCGAATACGGGTTCCCAGATAGGCCGGAAGATGCTTGCCGACAAGCCATTCCAGGGCCCAGCCGGCCGTCTTATCGCTCCGCACGCTCAGCCGTCCCACAACACGGTTCAGGTCGGCAAGTTCCCGCACCACCTCCCGTTGAGATTCCATCAGCGCAGACTGCGATACCGCAAGTCGCCCGACCTCCGCGCTGGTCTCCGCCTGCGATACCGCGAGTCGCCTGACCTCCGCGCTGGTCTCCGTCTGGGCCTCAGCTAGCGATGTCTGCGCCACCGCAAGTCGCCTGACCTCAGCGCTGGTCTCCGCCTGGGCCTCAGCCATCGATGTCTGCGCCACCGCGAGCCGCCTGACCTCTGCGCTGGTCTCCGTCTGGGCCTCAGCCAGCGATACCTGCGCCACCGCGAGCCGCCTGACCTCCGCGCTGGTCTCCGCCTGGGCCATTGCCATCTGCTTGACCTCCGCAGACGTCTCCGCCTGCGATACAGCGAGTCGCTTGACCTCCGTGCTTGTCTCCTTCTGGGCCTCGGCCAGCGATACGTGTGCTACCGCAAGTCGTTTGACCTCCGTAGACATCTCCGACTGCGCCACCGCAAGTCGCCCGACCTCCGCGCTGGTCTCCTTCTGGGTCTCTACGAGCTCGATCATCACCCCGCGCAGCTCATGCATGTCAGACTTGGTGGCGAGGGCATCGTGTGCCCTCACGACACACTGCGACAGTACGTCGGCCTGCGGCTGGGTAAACACCTTGACGAGATCATCGCGGATCGATTCGACGAGTGACATGCCGTGGCCTCCTCGTGGTAAGTGTACGCCTGTGTATGCATCCGTCAAGCCCCCGGAGCGACCGTGTCTTGAGGGCAAAGGCCGGGAGTGCCGGCGACGCCGCAATTGAAGATTCTTCCCGGGGCGGGGATCATAGGCTGGTGTTCCCCAGACGTCACATCGTTCTCTCGGCAGGCACGTGTTCAATTATGGCGATTCAGCCCACCCCGCAGCGGATTCTGATCGTCGGAGCCGGCGGCTTCGGCCGCGAGGTGCTCCAGTGGGCGCGGGCTGCGTGGCCCGAGTGGGGCGGCCGCATCGCCGGGTTTCTTTCGGCGGATCGCGAGATACTCGCGGGCCGCCCCGATGCCCTGCCCGTGCTCGACGACCCGGCCACGTTCGCCCCGCAGCCCGGCGATGCCCTCCTGCTGGCGATCGGCATTCCGGGCGTCCGCCGACAGGTTGCGGAGTCGCTCGAGGCCCGCGGCGCCGAGTTTCTCACGCTCGTGCACCCCACGGCCGTCATTGCACCGACGGCCGCGCTCGGCAGCGGCACGATCGTCTGCCCGCATGCCGTCGTGAGCGATGCGGCGCAGGTCGGCCGCTATGTGCTCGTCAATTATCATGCGTCGCTCGCCCACGATGCCGTGGCCGGCGATTTCGCCGTCCTCTCGCCCTATGCCACGCTCGCCGGCGGGGCCTGCATCGGGCCCGACGTGTTTCTGGGGCTGCATGCCTCGGTGGGCCCGGGCGTGACGATCGCCCACCGCAGCAAGGTGGCAGCAAATTCCTGCGCTCTGACTGACGTGCCGCCGGAGTCGCTCGTGCACGGTGTGCCGGGCCGGGTCACACCGCTGCTGTAAAAGCCGGCTCATAAACGGGGCCGGGGGTGTTCGGGATGGATGCCG
>JBILVW010000170.1:0-6306 GCA_044370205.1 Pirellulales bacterium
TGAGCGGAAGCGAGGGGATCCCGTCCACACAAGCCCTGAGCGGAAGCGAGGGGATCCCGCGGCAGAAGCCGCGGACGGGTCGCCGGATCATCAACCCCGTCGACATTTTCCCGTACAATCCGGGCTCGTCAGACACACGAGCGAAACCCTCTGGAGCGAGTGAATCATGCGGTGGGAAGGCAGGCGGCAGAGTCAGAACGTCGAGGATCGGCGGAGCGTCGGTCAGCAGGTGGTCGTGGGCGGCGGCCTGCTCACGCTCGTGCTGATGGTCGTCATGATGTTTCTCGGCGTCGATCCGATGCAGCTGGCGCGGGTCGCGCCGGAGCTCGCGGCGCCGCCGCGACAGCAGGCGCCCGCGAAGCCCGCCAACGACAAGATGACGCAGTTCATCAAGACGGTGCTCGCCGACAACGAGGACGTCTGGAGCTCGCTCTTCCCGCAGGTCTTCGGCAAGCGCTACCAGCCGCCGATCCTCGTGCTCTTCAGCGGCCAGGTGAAGAGCGCCTGCGGCTTCGCCAGCGCCGCGGCGGGCCCCTTCTATTGCCCGCTCGACAAGAAGGTCTACATCGACCTCGTCTTCTACGAGGAGCTCAAGCGGCGGTTCAACGCGCCGGGCGACTTCGCACAGGCCTACGTGATCGCCCACGAGATCGGCCATCACGTGCAGAATCAGCTTGGCATCTCCAACAAGGTGCAGTCGATGCGGCCGCGGCTGTCGGAGCGGGAATACAACAAGCTCTCCGTTCGTATGGAGCTGCAGGCCGACTTCCTCGCCGGCGTGTGGGCTCACCACGTGGCCCGGTATGCGGGCATCCTCGACGAGGAGGACATCCGCGAGGCGGTGAACGCCGCGGCCCAGATCGGTGACGACAAGATCCAGAAGCAGTCGCAGGGCTACATCGTGCCCGACGCGTTCACCCACGGGTCGAGCGAGCAGCGGGTGCGATGGTTTCTCTACGGCCTGAAAACGGGCGACCCGAATCTGATGGATCGTGCGTTCGAGGTGGACACACCGTAGGCCGGCGCAGAAGCCCCCGCCCATACAAGCCCTGAGCGCAAGCGAGGGGATCCCGTCCATACAAGCCCTGAGCGCAAGCGAGGGGATCCCTTCCATACAAGCCCTGAGCGGAAGCGAGGGGATCCCGCGGCGGAATCCGCGGCCCCCCGGCGGTATACGATACCCCCATGCGAATCCTCCTCACCGGTGCGACGGGCTACGTCGGCGGCGTGCTGCTCGACGTGCTGCAAGCTCGCGGGCTCTCCGTGCGGTGCCTCGCGCGGCGGCCTGAAAAACTCGCCGGCAAGACGGGGCCGCTCACGGAGGTGGTCGTCGGCGACGCCTCCGACCCCGACGCCCTCGCCCGGGCCTGTGACGGCATCGACGTCGCCTACTGGCTCGTCCACTCGATGGAGAGCGGCGTCGATTTCGAAAGGGCCGATCGGCTGGCCGCGGAGCGATTCGCCGCGGCCGCCCGGTCCGCGGGCGTGAAGCGGATCGTCTATCTCGGCGGCCTGGGCGCCGACAACGACCGCCTCTCGGCCCATCTCCGCAGCCGCCATGAGGTGGGCGCGATCCTGCGGGCCAGCGGCCTCGACGTGATCGAGTTCCGGGCCTCGATCATCATCGGGGCCGGCAGCTTCTCGTTCGACCTTGTCCGCACGCTCGTCGAGCGGCTCCCCGTGATGATCTGCCCGGCCTGGCTCGCCACCCCCACCCAGCCGATCGCGA
Organism: Pirellulales bacterium; assembly: GCA_044370205.1. Taxonomy (GTDB): domain Bacteria; phylum Planctomycetota; class Planctomycetia; order Pirellulales; family UBA1268; genus QWPN01. Next base: position 1,730 of record JBILVW010000170.1, read on the forward strand.
TCGCCGACGTGGTGGCGTATCTGGCGGCCGCGATCGACCTGCCGCCGGGGGGAGCGAGGATTTTCGAGATCGGCGGGCCGGACAAGGTCTCGTACGGCGCTATCATGCGGGAGTACTCCGGGCAGCGGGGCCTGCGTCGGCTCATGATCCCGGTGCCGGTGCTCACGCCGCGGCTGTCGAGCCTGTGGCTCAAACTGGTCACGCCCCGATATTCGAAGGTGGGCAGAAAGTTGATCGACGGCCTCAAGAACCCCACGGTGGTGACGAGCGACGCGGCGCTCCGGGAGTTTCCGGTGCGGCCGCGGAATCTCGCCACGGCGGTGCGCGAGGCGGTCGATCAGGAAGACCGCGAGTTCGCCGGCAAGCGCTGGGCCGATTTCGCCGACGTCGAAGACCTGCCCGTTCGCTATGGCGGCAAGGCCGAGGGCACGCGGCTGGTCGATCATCGGCACACGGTCGTGGCGGTCCCGGCCGACCGGGCCTTCGCGGCGATCGAGCGGATCGGCGGCCCGAACGGCTGGTATGCCTGCAATTGGCTCTGGACGCTCCGCGGCTGGATCGACAGGCTGCTGGGCGGGCCGGGCATGTCGCGGGGCCGCCGCGATCCGGCCCGGCTCGTTGCCGGCGATCACCTCGACTGCTGGCGGGTCGAGGTCTGCGAACGGCCTAAACGGCTCCGCCTGGCGGCCGAGATGAAGATGCCGGGCCGCGGCTGGCTGGAATTCGAGGTGGTACCCCGCGACGGCGACGTCACGATCCACCAGACGGCGCTCTTCGACCCCAAGGGTCTCGGTGGTCTTGCCTACTGGTACGCCATCTGGCCGCTCCACGAACTGGTCTTCCAGCGGATGCTGGCCGGCATCGCCCGCTCGGCAGTGAGCGGCAGCTAAGACCCATCGTCTCCCCCTGCCCGGCGAAGGGGGCGTGGCGTCCGACGCCGTCGAGGTGCCACGGTTTTTCGGGCCACTCGTGCCGGCAGAGACCGCCTCGCAGGAATCCGACAAAGGGTCGTCCCTGCCAGCGACCGAAAATTGGATCGGCGACTCCTGGATCTGGAACGATGCGCAGGCCAATCGATTCGACGCTGTCCGGGTGGAAACGGAGGCAGATCGCGACTTTGCAGAGTTCGACTGGTGGCGCCGCGGCTTTGCTCGGCTGGCCGTCGTGGTTCTGATCTGCACGGCCGTGGCATCGCTCGCCATACTCTTTTCGCTCGCGCAGCGGCGCTGATCCATCAGCAGCCGGAGCGGCTCCGACAGGCAGCCTCGGTGCCTTCCACCTGGATCACGGTGTGCGTCACGTGATGGTCGTGACGCAGCATCTCGACCGCGGTCTGCAGGACCACATCGCGATCCACGTCGGGCCCGACGGTGAGGTGCACCGTGAGCGACGTTTCCGACGTGCTCGCACCCCACACGTGCAGGTCGTGCACGTCCACCACGCCCGGCAGCGCCGCCAGGGCCGCCGTGATCCGTCCGGTCTCGATGCCCCGCGGCACGGCGTCGAGGGCGAGGTCGATGCTCTCGCGGAAGAGCCCCCAGGTGCCGGCCACGATCGCGGCGGCGACGGCGAGGCTCACCACCGGGTCGATCCAGGTGCGGCCCGTGAGCATGATCGCGATGCCCGCGGCCACCACGCCCGCCGACACGGCCGCGTCGGCTGCCATGTGGAGAAACGCCCCCCGCACGTTGGCGTCGCGGTGCCCCCGGGCGAAGAGCAGGGCCGTGAGCGTGTTGATCACCACGCCGATCGCGGCCACCACGATCACGGTGCCGCCGGCGACGGGCTCGGGCGAGCGAAGCCGCGTCACCGCCTCCCAGGCGATCGCGCCGCAGGCGGCCAGCAGCAGCGTGGCATTGGCAAGCGCCGCGTAGATCGTGGCCCGCCGCAGGCCCCAGGTGTAGCGGGCGGAGGGGGCGAGCCGGGCGAGCCGGCTGGCGCCCCAGGCGAGCAGCAGGCCCACCACGTCGCCGGCGTTGTGGCCCGCATCGGCGAGCAGCGCCAGCGAATCGGCCCACAGGCCGCAGGCCGTCTCCACTCCGACGAACGCGAGGTTCAGCATCACGCCCACCGCCATCGCCCGGTCGAACCGTTCGGGCGGCAGCCCGTGCGCATGGCCGTGCCCGCAGGCGGAGGTGTGACGGTGATCGCTGGTCGGGTGGGACATGTCGGCGGGACGTAATCCTATCCTCGCTGCTCCCGCCGGCGGGATCATCTTTCACTCCAATCCAAGCCCCCATGCGCAAGCAGGGGGATCCGCCCGCACATCCAAGCCCCCATGCGCAAGCAGGGGGATCGTGCGGCGTCCTTTTCGAATCCGCCCGCATCATCCCCCGGCTTGCGCCTGGGGGCTTTTATTGGAAGAGGCTTGCGCCTGGGGGCTTTTATTGGAAACCGAGTAACATGACGGCAAGAAAGGCAACACTCATGGACCAACTGCGTGTGGCGGCGATCGGGCGGACCGGACGCGGCGACTGGGGACATGCGATCGACGAGTTGTGGCGCGGGATTCCCGGCGCCGAGCTGGTGGCGATCGCCGACGAGTCGGCCGAAGGGCTCGCCAAGGCGGTCGCCCGCAATGGCCTCGATGCCGCGAAGCCGGGCGTGGCCTTCACCGACTGGCGCGCGATGCTCGCCGAGTCGAAGCCCGACATCGTCGCCATCTGCATGCGGCATGTTGACTGCCATGCCGAGATGGCCATCGCGGCCGCCGAGGCCGGCGTGAAGGGCATCTTCATTGAGAAGCCCTTCGTCCGCACGCTCGCCGAGGCCGATGCCGTGATCGCGGCCTGCAACAAGGCCGGCACCAAGCTCTCGCTCGCCTACGTCAATCGCCATTCACCGAGCTATCTCGCGGCCCGCGATCTCATCGAGGCGGGACGGATCGGCACGGTGCTCGAACTGCGGGGCCGCGGCAAGGAGGATCGTCGCGGCGGTGGCGAGGATCTCTGGGTGCTCGGCTGCCACATCCTCGACATGATGGTGAATCTCGGCGGCCGTCCGGAGTGGTGCATGGCGAGCGTCGCGCAGGCGGGCACGCCGATCACGAAGGCCGATGCCGCCGAGGGGCCGGAGGGTCTCGGGCTGATCGCGGGGGATGCGGTCGCCGCGATGTTCGGCCTGGCTGATGGTCCCACGGGGTATTTCGCGAGCGTCCGCGAGGCCGGAGCGAAGCAGCCGAATTTCGGGCTCACGGTGGCAGGCACGAAGGGGGCAATCCACATCCGGCCCGACTTTGTGCCGCATGCGTATCTCCGCGAGGCGCCGCTCTGGCGGATCGACAAGGACTATCCGTGGAAGCCGATCGGTCCCGAGGGGCTCGATTCGCCACTGCCCGAGAGCGACGTCGATCGGGCCGCGGAGCGGGCGAGCTGGGGCCGCCGCGCCGCGGTGGATCTCATCGATGCGATCGTGGAGGACCGCGAGCCGGAGACGGGCATGTATGCGGGCCGCACGACGGTCGAGATGGCGGCAGCCGTGTTCGCGTCGGCGATCAGCGGGGCGAAGGTCACCTTCCCGCTCCGCGACCGCGGCAATCCGTTGGCTCCGTAACCGTCAAAAAAGGCCTTGCCCGGTGAAGAGGGTTCCCTCGGCAGCATCCGTGCTGGTGGGTCCCGCTCCGTGGCTATCGTGTTTCCTGACCGGATGAAACCGACAGGTTGCAAACGTGCCCTCTCCAGCCGGGCAAGGCCGCTGATCGAAACTGGGGATCTCGAAGTCGAATGTGATTCAGGCCGTCAGCTCGTCCATCCGCTGACGGAAGCCGGGCATCTCGCTGGTGACGAAGGCCGACCACGCTGCCGGCTGCCAGAGTTCCACGCAGACCGCGGCGCCCACGACGACCACCTCGCCGCCAGCCTCCACGCCCAGGAAGTCGCGGAATCCTTCGGGCACGACGAGCGTCACGAGCGTCTGCCGCGTCGAGAGCAGCCGGCCGAGATCCTGAAGCTGGCCGACACGCTGCGTCAGCAGGCCGGCCTGCATCTTGCTCCTCACCACGTCCACGGCCGCGTCGATTCGCGGCTTCCAAATCGCGGCCGACCAGAGCGACAGGCAGCCCGCCCGCTCCTTGGCGAGCACCAGCTTGGGGCCTGACGCCAGCAACGAATCGAGCAGTTCGGGGGGAATGGCCAGGCGAAAACGCTCGTCGAGCGTCCGCAGGTATTCGCCGATGAGGAGGTCGGCTGCAGCGGCCATGCCAGGAACTGTTCTCGTCACTCACGCGGCCCGCCTCCGCGGGGTCCGTCGCGGCTCCACAGCGGAGCCGGCGACTCATCCTTTTGGGCTGCAAACCCACAAATCAATCGCTATCTGTGATTGATTAGGGCGTGCAACCCACGAGAAGAGCGTATCAGGCGATGACGGCGCGTGGAAGCCCCTGGGCGGAAGCCCTGGGGATCCCCGACGCGGGAGCGTCGGCGGGGCCGATGCGGGGCGCGACCCATCCGCGGCTACCGCCGCGGGATCCCGTCGCTTGCGCTTAGGGCTTGTATGGCCGCAAAAAATCCCGTCGCTTGCGCTTAGGGCTTGTATGGCCGCAAAAAATCCCGTCGCTTGCGCTTAGGGCTTGTATGGCC
>JBILVW010000171.1:0-6288 GCA_044370205.1 Pirellulales bacterium
CCCTACACGAAGACCGGCTATGCGCAGGCGATCCTCCACGAGGCCAGCGGCATGGAGATGGTCTATATCCCGGCGGGCACTTTTCGCATGGGCACACCGGCCGATTACAAGCCATGGCAGGGGGAGAGTGAGAAGGGGTACATGGCCAGGTTCGAGAGGCCACGCCGCGTGACGCTGACCCGCGGCTTCTACATGGCGAAGCACGAGGTGACGCAGGCGCAGTGGGAACGAGTAATGGGCTACAACCCGTCGCTCTTCAAGAACGTCGGCCCGGAGGCCCCAGTGGAGACCGTCTCCTGGAATGAATGCCAGGAATTCTGCACGAAGGCCGGCGGCGGGCTCCGCCTGCCGACGGAAGCGGAATGGGAATATGCCTGCCGGGCCGGATCGACAGGCCCGTATGCCGGCGATCTCGATGACATCGGGTGGCACGACGGCAACAGCGCTGGCACCACGCACCCCGTTGGCAGCAAGAAGCCGAACGCCTGGGGCCTCTACGACATGCACGGCAACGTGCGGGAGTGGTGCCATGACGCTCATGCCCCTGAATACCCGCCGAATGACGCCGTGACGGATCCGACAGGACCATCGATTCCAGCGAAGGGCGGAGAAGAGGGGCGGGTCGTCCGGGGCGGCAGCTGGGCCGACTATCCCTTCTTCTGCCGTTCGGCGGCCCGCGACGCCATGCCTGCAAACATGCACAAGGTACAGCGGAACGTTTGGGAGGATGCCAAGACGGAAGGCTCGTATATGCATCGTCCCATTTTCGGCTTTCGTCTCGTGATCACGGCGCCAGGTGCGCCGTGAGCGTTCAGGCGGCCGACAAAATTTTCACAGTCGAAATCCAGGCGGCGCCCTATCCCGCTCCCTGGGTGGCCGAACAGGGTCAGGGAAAACTGGCTCCGGTGTCTTTCGATTTCGTCGTCAACAAGCCCGGCATCATGCCGATCGCCGTGGACTTACTCGCCGGCGGCCAGTTCTCGGCCGGCAACGTCGCCCACCTCGTTACCCGTTTCATCGCCCACAGTTTCATGGCTGTCACCTTGTTTCCTCCACGACGACACGGAAACCAAAAGAGGGGCCATGCACATAGGGGCCGTGTCCGCCGTTGCTGCCGGCCCACGCGTGGAAGGACGTTTCGGCGGCATAGCCGCCGCCCTTGAGGACATGCCACTCATGGCCCTTGATGGGGCGTTCCGGTCCCGCCGGGTCGAGCTGGCCCGATTTCTTGTATCCCCCATGCCAATCGTGGACCCACTCCCACGCATTACCGTGCATGTCATACAACCCCCATTTGTTGGGCAGGAATGATCCCACGGGGGCCGGCCCGATGAATCCGTCGGTGGTGTCCTTGTCGGCCGTGGGCCAGCCGCCCTTGCCATGGACGTTGTAATTGGCGTGCTTCCGCATCTGGGTGTCGTCGTCCCCGAAAGAGAACCGTGTGTCGGTTCCCGCCCGGCAGGCGTATTCCCATTGCGCCTCGGTGGGCAACGAAACCTTCCTACCGGTCTGGGCCGAGAGTTTTTTGCAGAACTCCACGGCCTCTTCCCACTCGATTCGCTCCGCCGGATGGGTCTTGCAGTTGAAATACTCCAGGCAGCCGGGATTGGTCTCGCTGATCTTCCGGAGGAGCTCCGGCGAAAGATGCCCACGGTGTTGCTCTGCGGACACTGGCCTGCCCACAACCTGCTCGAACTGCGCCTGCGTCAGCCCCAACTGTACGGGCCACAGGGGGGAAATGGACGGATAGTTCCGGCCCATGACCTGTTCCCATTGTTCCCGCGTCACCTCGTACACGCCCATGGAGAACGGCTTGGAGATGATGACATCGAGCTGGGGATCGTTCTCGGAGCCTCCCGCGCCCTCCCGTACCACCGTGCGGATGCCTTCGACCACGGCGATCTCCGGCGGCCGCGGGCCCATCATGAACTTGCCGGCGGGGATGAGCGTCAGCTTCATCGACACGCCGCTGCCGAGATCGAGCGTCGTCTCGACGTCCTTGATCCCGGCCCGCTTGGCATAGTCGGCGACCGATTCCTTGCCGTCCCAGAGCGGCCATTCCGCCCGCGCCGGCGCGGCACCCGCCACCACTGCCGATGCTCCTGCCAGCAGCACAGCCAGGCTCATCAACCGCTTCACAGCCGCCTCCTTCGTGATGGTCTATCCAGATGCGTTCCAGATGCCTTCAAGCGCTGTCGGGCGTCCAAGACCGCCTGGGCCGAAGGGCTGGAGATGCCTCCTCACGCGCCGGCCGATTGCGGGCGTGCGTTCGAACGCGTTATCCTGATCATTTGTCGACAGACAGTCAAAACGTGGAGCAGCGAAATCCCATGGGTACTCGGCACGTTCGACGGTCTTGCCGATTCACATTGATGTTCTTGGCGTGCGGGGTCGGGCTGTTGGGAACGCCCGCCGTTGCCTGGGGGGCCGAGGAGCCCGTGGCCCCCGACCCGAGCCAGACCCCGATTCCTGTGGTGTCAGACGCCGCTGCGGCCCAGGCCGTGCTCGACAAGGCACTCGCCTCGGGGAAGGCGTTCGTCGCCGATCTGAAGGTCGGCGAAAAAGGTGATCCCTTCCGCGCGAAGATCGTCGGTGCGAAACCCGCGGAGGCCCTGTCGCCGGGCCGTTACCGCCTGCACGCGCTGGTCGCGACCACGCCCCAGAACGACCTCATCAGCGAGGCGATGAGTCTGTTCGTATTCGTTGAAGGTCGCTATCGCGGCTTCGAGCCCGCCGAACATTTTCCCGAGCCGGGGAAACTGGCTCCCGTGCGGTTCGATTTCGTGGTGAACAAGCCAGGGGATTTCAAGATCTTCATGAGCTGGCTCCTGGGCGACTCCAAGTTGGACATGGGGAGATACCCCAGCATCGCCGAGGCGCGGGCGGCCTACCGCAAGGATCGGCAGAACTTCATCAACAAATTGCAGCTGAAGGGCGGTCCACAGGTGGGGCTCGGCGCTGCGGCGGCCGACGACGCCGAGTTCGACGAACTCATGGACGACGTCGCCGGGAAGGAAAAGGTCTTCGTGCCACGACCGCTCGATGCCGCCGATCTGCCCACGCACCGCATGATGCTCACCGGCCTGGTGATCGAGCGGATGTCGCCGGTGGAGGTGGTGGCGATCCGCACGGATCCGGTCGCCTACGAGCCCAACGCCACGGGCCGCGCGATGGCCGATCTGCGGAATCTCGATGCGAAACCGGCGACGGCGAAGCTGCTGTGGACGGTCACGGAAGCCAAGCGGCCGAACGAGATTCTGGCGCGGCACGAGGAGACCGTGACCTTGGCCGCCGGCGAGCAGCGTACGGTTGCCATGGCCGAGCCGCTGGCCACGGCCGGGATCTCGCGACTGGGCCGCGTGCGCATGGAGGCCGCCGTCGAGGGCCTGACGGGGGATGCGTGTCGGACGCCTTTCGTCGTGATGCCGCCGAAGCGGGTGAAGCCGCCAGCAGAGCAGCAGAAGAAGGTGTTCGCCCATTACATGGGCTGCTATCCGGCGGCCACGGGGGTCACGAACCTTCATATGCGTGAAGACAGCGCGACGATCCTCCACGAATCCACCAACTCCGTCGACGCCATCGGTGGGCGGTTTCGCAATTTCCCGCTCGCCCCGCAGGAGCCGGGGCTGAAGGACGGACTCACGGCCGAGGAAAGCGCCGACCTGGAAATCCGCCGGGCGCTGCGGATCGGGATCGACGGCTTCGCCGTCGACGCCTGGGCGGGCGGCAACGATGCGATCAGGACGTTCGAAACGCTCATCAAAGTGGCGGCGGAGAAAGATTATCCCTTCGAGGTGACCCTCTGCCTCGACGACGCGGCGGCGTTGGCCACTGTCAAATGGCTGCTCAAGAACCATGGCAAGAACCCGAAGCTCGCCCGCCGCGACGGCAAGCTGCTCGTGTTCGACTACAACTCGAGCTTCAAGGTCAACGAAACGCTCGCGGCCGAGCTCGACGACCGCATTGCCCAGAGCGACCGCCAGGCGGCGATCAACCGGATGCGGACGACCGAGCTCGGCTGGCACTTGATGGGCCAGACCTACCGCAAATGGGAGGAGCTGATCGGCGAGCCGGTTTACTTCTCCTTCGACCTGTGCTGGTTTTTCCACCAGGTGCCCGATGTCAAGCCGGACATGCCGGTCCGCTCGGCCGCGGCCATCGCGCGGCACGTTCCGTTGCTGTGGGCCTTCGGAGGATATGGGTTCAGCGGCAACACCGCGGAGATCGCGAAGGCGGTGCAGGAAGCCGGCGCTGAATGGGGCGGCGTGACCAGGTATCACCAAAAGGAGGGCTACAGCGGCGCGGGCTTCGAGATCTACATGCCCCAGGGAACCGAATGGGTGGCCTGGAATTGGCAGGCGCTGCGGAACGAGCAGGCCACCTGCCCGCAGCTCGTCACCTGGAACGACTACACCGAAAACACCAACATCGCTCCCGCCTATAACACGCGGTATTCCATCTACGACCTGAACGGTTACTACATCGAATGGTGGCGGACCGGGAAGCAGCCGGTTCCCGACCACGACCGGGTGTACGTGACCCATCCGAAGGCCTCGCCGGGCTCGAAGGTCTGGCCGTTCAAGGGGGGCAGCGGCAAACGCGCGATCGAAGTGCAGACGATCCTCACCGCGCCGGCCACCATCCGCCTGCCGGGGCGAAACATCGAATTCGAGGCCAATGCCGGCTATGGATGGGTGGCGGAAGATTCGGAGAAGAAAGGCGGCTCGGCGGCGGATGACAAGACGAAGTTTCGCGCCGCTTCCGGCTTCCGGCAGTTCCCCGCCACGCCGGGGCCGGTGATCGTGGAAGTGGTGCGTGAGGGCAAGGTCGTGCTCCGGCTGGAAAGCCCCGAGCCCATCACCGATCGGCCTTTCCGCCAGGACTGCGGCGCGGTCTGCTGGTCCACCGAGGAGGAGCGGCACTGGAAGGCCGACTTCGGCGACAAGCCGATGTTCGTCTACAGCGAGTATGGCGATGCCGACAAGGACGGCCTGCCCAACTGGTTCGAGATGTACTGGTTCAGCAAGGAGCGGGCATTCAAGCCGGTCGTTTCGGATAACCCGGACGACCTCCTCGAGGGGCAAAAGCAGCACCCGATCACCCGCTGGCCCGATCTCTCCACCCAAACGCTCGTCGATCCCACGTACGACCCCGACAACGACGGCAAGACCAACCTCGAAGAGTTTAAAAACCGCACGGATCCGACCCTTCAGGATCTCGCGGCGCCCGGGCGATCAGCGGCGCCGACGCTGGAGTGACGGAGCGACGAGATCTTGTCACGGGCCGCTGGCCGCCGCCAGCAGGATCACGGCCCGCTTGCCGTCGGTGTAATACGGATCGCCGGTGAGGTTGCGCCGCGGGGCATCGGCGGTGCACGCCCCCGCGCCGCCGACGTAGCCCGCCGCCTGCACGCGGCCGGCCTGCACGAGCTCCTCGATCACGTAGTCACGCGACTCGTCGACGTCGGGGTCGATCGGGTGGGTCGTGAGGTTCCAGGCCCGCGTCGTGAACCGCACCCCGATATCGCGGCTCACCTGCCCCACCCACACGGGCGCGGCCTGCCCCCCTTAAACGTCGCCACTTTCAGAGAGAGAATCTCTGGTGGCACAAACCAAGGGAGGGCAAGAGATGCCAAGAGGAAAGAAGTTCACTGCGGAGCAGATCATCGGGAAGCTCCGTGAGGCTGAGGTTGGGTTGGCTCAAGGGAAGACGGTGCCCGAGGTGGTCCGGAAGCTTGGCGTGACCGAGCAGACGTACTACCGGTGGAAGCGGGAGTACGGCGGGCTGCGGACGGATCAGGCGAAGCGACTGAAGGATCTTGAGAAGGAGAACGCTCGGCTGAAGCGGCTCCTGGCGGACGCTGAGCTCGACAAGGCGATCCTTCGGGAGGCGGCCTCGGGCTGCCGAAGGCGTGCGCAGCTCAACTTCTGAGCCCGGCGAAGCGGCGTCAGGCGGTCGAGCATGTGCGTGACACGCTCGGCCGCGATGCGGTGACCGAACGCCGGGCATGCCGGGTGCTGGGGCAGGCGAGGAACACGCATCGCCGGACGGCGAGTGTTGCCGACGATGATCCACGGCTCGTGAAGCGGATCGTCTGGATGGCCAGCGAGTACGGGCGGTACGGCTACCGCCGTATTACGGCTCTTCTGCGGGCTGAATGCTGGTGGGTGAACCACAAGCGAGTGGAACGGATCTGGCGACAGGAGGGTCTCAAGGTGCCTGCGAAACAGCCGAAGCGGCGAAGGCTCTGGCTTGGAGATGGGTCGTGCGTTCCGGATGCTGACGATC
>JBILVW010000172.1:0-6224 GCA_044370205.1 Pirellulales bacterium
GTCCCCTGCCTCGCGGAGCGCCTCCTCGGCTACCGACTCCGGCACGAGGTCGAGCTCGACCGCCAGCTTCTTCAGGTTTTCGGCGGTCTCGGGCTTCACGCTGGGGTTGCTCCCCTCCGGTGTCGCGGTGTCCCGGCGCTTCCGCTTAGGGCTTTTGGAATCCCGGCGCTTCCGCTTAGGGCTTTTGGTGTCCCGGCGCTTCCGCTTAGGGCTTTTGGAGTCCCGGCGCTTCCGCTTAGGGCTTTCTCGTGGGTCATCCGTCCTTATCGCGGGGTTTCGCCGCGGCCGCAAGTCCCTCGGCTACCTGACTTGCCCTGGCTTGCCAGCCGTCGCAGATGGTCTGGAGGCGGCGGCCCGCCGGCTGCTACAAGCTCCGACCTGGTTTGCCAGCTTCCCGAGCCGCCCGCCCAATGCTGCCCACTCACCGCCAGCAGCGACGCAGCCAAGTGGCCACGTGCGTCATCGCCGCCTTTCTGACCGTCACGGCCGGGGGCCTGCGCGGGGCCGACATCGACGACGGCTTCGAGGGTCCGGGCACGTCGTGGGCGGTCGCCGAGTCGGATGCGGCGCCGAAGCTCGCCGTCCACGAGCGGACGCCGGCCTCCCCGCACCGTGGCGAACGCTGCGAGCGGCTTCAATTCTCCGCTGCCACCGGCACCGTGCTTCGCCTGCAGATGCCGATCGGCCGGCTGGCCGTGATCGACGAATTCTCATGCGATGTCTGGGTGCGGGCCAGTCGCCCCGACGTGCGGGCTTCGGTGCGGGTGGTGCTGCCGGGATCCGTGTCGCGGAAGACGGGCCGGCCCGTGGAAACCCTCGTGCCGGGCACGGTCTCCACCGACATCGACCGCTGGGAGCTGCTCGAGGTGACGTCGCTGCCGCAGCGGCTTGCGAGCCAGCTGCCCGCGCTGCGGATGGAGCATGGCGCGGGCGTGGAGGTCGCCGGCGCCGTGGCCACGCATCTGGTGCTCGATGTCTACACCGGCCCGGGCGGATACGACGTGTCGATCGACGATCTTCGCGTGGTCGGCGGGGTGCCCGCGTCGGCAGCCCCGGCTCGACCCGCCGGCGGGGTGATCCGTGATCCACTCGTGCAGCCGGTCGTGGCCGAGGCGGTGGCGGCCAGGGATTCGGCGGTTCCAGTGTCGAACGATCCGCCGGCGGGCATCACCCGCGGCGTGCTCGAGGTCGATGGCCTGCCGTTCTTTCCGCGGTCACTCGACCACAATGGCGAACCGCTCGCCTCGATCGCGGCGCTCGGCTTCAACTGCGTGCGGCTGGCGGCGCCGGCCGGCAGCGATCTGCTCGCCGAGGCGCGGCGGGCCGGGCTGTGGGTGATCTGCCCACCGCCGGAGATCCCCGATGTGGACGTTCGCGACCTGGAGTCGATGCCCACGCTCCGCAACTGGGATCGCGTGCTGATGTGGGACATGGGCAGCGGCCTGGCCGCGCCCGATCTCGAATCGCTGGCCGAACGGGCGCGGCGGGTGCGGGCCTGCGATCTGCGTGAGGGGCGACCGCTGATCGCGGCGCCGGAGTCGAGCCTGCGGGCCCTGTCGCGGCACGTCGATCTGCTCGTCGCGCGGCGAACGGTGCTCGGCACGAGCCTCGAACTCATCGACTACCTGCGGTGGCTTCGTGAACGGCCGCGGCTGGCCCGGCCCGGCACGCCGCTGCTGGCGGAACTCGCCACGGAGATCGATCCGCGGGCGGCCCGGCAGGCGGCGGCGATCGCCGGCGTGGGCGGGCAGGGGCTCGCCGTCGATCCCGAGAGTCTGTCGCTGGCGGCACTCACCGCGGTGGCGGCCGGCGCCCGTGGCATTCTGTTCTCGTCGAGCACGCGGATCGACGGCGACGATGCCGAGGCCCGGAAGCGGGCGGCGGCGGCCCGCGAGATGAACCTGCGGCTCAAGGTGCTCGAGCCCTTCGGGGCGGCGGGCCGGTTTGCAGCGCAGGCGCATGCGAGCGATCCGGAGGTGCAGGCCGTCGTGATGGAGGCGGCGCGGGCGCGGGTGGTGATGGCCTGGCGGTGCGTGCAGGGCTCGCAGATCGTGGCCCGTCGATATGGAGGCGGCGACATCCCGACCGGCGACGACGTGCCGCTCACGCTCCTCGTGCCCGGCGTGCCCGAGGCGCACCAGGCGTGGGAGATCGCGCCGGGCGGGCTCAAGCCTCTGCGGCAGCAGCGGGTGACCGGTGGCGTGTCGGTGACGCTCGACTCGTTCCTCACGCAGTCGCTCGTGCTCATCAGCGGCGAGCCGGCGGTGACCGCCCACGTGCAGGAACGGATCCGCGAACTGGCGCCGGTGGAGCTCGTGTCGGCGCGGTCGCTGGCGTCGGTGGCCTTGGCCGATGCGGCGACGCTCCTGGGCCGGCTGCCGCCGCAGGCCTTCAGCGGGCCGCCGCCGGTGGCGGCCGGGCCGATGCTCTCGATGGCGAATCAGCTGGCGGCCGACGGGGAGTCGTATGTCGGCCGCGATGCAGGCGAGGCGATCGCGCGGCTGCGGAAGGCGGCGGCGATCGCGGGGCAGTTCGAGCGGCGGATCTGGGAGAACGGCGTGCATGCGGATGGGTCGATGGTGGCCAGCCCGCTCGTGTCGTCGGATGCGGCGCTCGCGGAGCACTGGCGGTTCGTCGAGGCCCGCACGTCGGCGGTGCAGGGCGCGGAGCTGCTTCCAGGGGGCGGCATGGACAGGATCGAGGATCTGGCCGGCAACGGCTGGCGGCATTTCGTGCAGCCGCTTCCGGAGATCACGACCGCGGTGGAGATCTCGAAGGCGTCGCCGGCTGCGGGCGCAGGATGCCTGCGGATCATCGCCGGAGCGAAGGACCGTTCGGCGGCGCCCGTTGTCGTGGTGGAGACGCCGCCGGCGTGGGTGACGACGCCGCCGCTCTCGGCGCCGCCGGGGCGGCTGCTCGAAATCTCGGCGCAGGTGCGGGTGGAGAAGCCGATTCTGGGGAGCGTCGATGGGCTGATGGTGTTCGACTCGCTCGGCGGTCCGGCGCTGGCGGAGCGGGTGGGGCCGACGAAGTCGTGGCGGCGGCTCGTGCTCTATCGAATCGTGCCGCCCGACGGAGGCGACGAGCCGTTCACGGTGACGTTCGCGCTCACGGGGCTTGGAACGGCTGAGATCGACGAGGTATCGATCCGGCCGCTGGAGCGGGGTGCGGCGGGCGTGGTGGCGGTGCCGCCTGCAGCGCCGGCCGACGACACCGCTGGCCGGTTTCCGTCGCCGCAGCAGCTGTTCGTGAGTGCGCCGGTGCCGCCGGCAAAGCCGGTGAATCCTGTGCCGTCGAGTGTCGCATCACCGCCACCGCCGGCGATCGCGCCGCCGGTGGCAACTGCCACGCCCGCGGCCGCGCCACAGTGGCCGGGGATGAAACTCGAGTGGCCGCAGCTCCCGTTTGGCCAGTCATCGAATGCGCCCCCGCCGGGCCCGGGCGGCGGCACGATCGATCCGTTTAAACGCGCCCGCGCCGCGCAACCATAAAAGCAAAGGAAGCCCCCGGGCGCAAGCCGGGGGATCCCGACGCGGAAGCGTCGGCAGCGTCGCCACCCGCAACGCGATCCTTACTCCGTCCGCGGCTCCCGCCGCGGGATCCCCTCGCTCGCGCTCAGGGCTTGTATGCGCGACAGCAAAGGAAGCCCCCGGGCGCAAGCCGGGGGATTCCGCCTGCCCCCTTCATCCGATACGCTTCGGCTTCCCGCGTAGTCGTGCGAGGCGGCCGGTTGCCGCGGGCCCCGCTCCCCCGGCCGCTTTTCGCCATGGATCTGCAGGCGTACCAGACCGACCGCTTCCACGACGAGCTGTTCGACGCGAGCCTCCGCCCGCGACCGGGCGCCGAGTTGCTCGCCACGCGGCTCGCGGGCTTCTCCAACGGTGAATTGGCCGAGCGGCAGCGGGCCGCCGACAAGGCCCTGCTCACGATGGGCATCACCTTCAACGTCTACGGCCACGACGCCGGCACGGAGAAGATCTGGCCCTTCGACATCGTGCCCCGCGTGATCGACGCGGCCGAGTGGGCCGTGATCGAACGGGGCCTGAAGCAGCGGATCCACGCCCTCAACCTGTTCATCGACGACGTCTACAACAAACGGCAGATCGTGGCCGACGGCGTCGTGCCCGACTGGCTCGTCGATTCGGGCAAGTGCTTCCGCGGCCCGTGCGCCGGCCTGAAGCCCCCGCGGGGCGTGTGGTGCCACATCACCGGCACCGATCTCGTCCGCGGTGGCGACGGCGTGATGTACGTGCTGGAAGACAACCTCCGCACGCCGTCGGGCGTGTCGTACGTGCTCGAGAACCGCGAGGTGATGAAGCGGACGTTTCCGCAGCTCTTCGCCGGGCAGCGGATCAGCCCCGTCGAGAACTATCCCGAGAAGCTGCTGGCGATGCTGCAATACATCGCCCCGCCGCAGGCCCGCGATCCGAACGTCGTGGTGCTCACGCCCGGCATCTACAACTCCGCCTACTTCGAGCACAGCTTCCTCGCCCGCCAGATGGGCGTGGAACTCGTGCAGGGCTCCGACCTCGTCGTGGAGAACGACGTCGTCTTCATGCGGACGACCCGCGGTCTCGAGCGGGTGGACGTGATCTACCGCCGGATCGACGACGACTTCCTTGACCCGCTCGCCTTCCGCGACGACTCGGTGGTGGGCGTGCCGGGCCTGATGGGGGCCTACCGGGCCGGCAACGTGGCCCTCGTCAATGCCCCCGGCACCGGCATCGCCGATGACAAGGCCGTGTATGCCTACGTGCCGCAGATGATCCGCTACTACCTCGGCGAGGACGCGATCATCCCCAACGTGCCCACGTTCGTCTGTGGCGAGGAGACGCAGTGCCAGCACGTGCTCTCGAAGCTCGAGGAGTTCGTGCTCAAGCCGGCCGACGCCTCGGGGGGCTACGGGATCGTGCTCGGGCCGCGGGCCTCGAAGGCCCAGCTCGACGAGGTGCGGGCCCAGATCAAGGCCAACCCCCGCAACTACATCGCCCAGCCGATGCTCTCGCTCTCGCGGGTGCCGACGGTGGTGGGCGATTCGCTCGAAGGCCGCCACGTCGACCTCAGGCCCTTCATCCTCTACGGCGAGGAGATCTTCGTACTGCCCGGCGGGCTCACCCGCGTGGCCCTCGTGAAGGGCTCGCTCGTGGTGAACTCCTCGCAGGGGGGCGGCAGCAAAGACACGTGGGTCGTGCACCCGGGGAGGTCGTGACATGCTCTCACGGGTGGCCGACAGCATCTACTGGATGAACCGGCAGATCGAGCGGGCGGAAAACCTGGCCCGTGCGGCGGAGACCACGCTCGACCTCGCGCTCGACGGCACGATCAGCCATGGCCGGCTCTGGAACGCGCTCGTCTGCACCTTCGGTGACGAGGCCGACTTCTGGCCGAGGTACGGCCTCGCCAATCAGGACAACGTGATCACGTTTCTGGCCTTCGACACGCTGAACCACAACTCCATCTCGTCCTGTCTTCAGGCGGCCCGCGAGAACGCCCGCACGATCCGCGACCTGATCTCGTCGCCGATGTGGGAGGAGATCAACAAGGCCCATCTGTTCGTGCGGTCGGCCGCCTCGGGTGGGGCCCACCTGCACAACCCGCGGGAGTTCCTCGACGAGGTGAAGCGGGCCAGCCAGCTGATCACCGGCGTGACCGACGCCACGATGTCGCATGGCGAGGCCTGGCACTTCGCGCGGATGGGGCGGCTCATCGAGCGTGCCGACAAGACGAGCCGGGTGTTGGACGTGGAGCATTACTTCAATCCCGCGGCTTTGGACGATGCGGTGGCGCAGGTGGGCGACGCGGCCGATGCGGTGCAGTGGTCGGCGGTGCTCGAAAGTGCCAGCGCGCTGGAGATGTATCGCAAGCAATATGGCGTGGTGTCGCGCCGCGACGTGGCCGAGTTTCTGGTCTTCGACCGGCAGTTCCCGCGGGCGATCCACTTCTGCCTCACGAAGGCGGAGGAATCGCTCTTGGCGGTGACGGGCGGGGCGAAGGGGACCTACACGAATCCGGCCGAGCAGCGGCTGGGTCGGCTGCGGGCGAAGCTCGACTACGGCGCGATCGACGAGGTGCTCGTCGGCACCGGCGGGCTCCACGGCTTCATCGACGGCTTTCAGACGCAGCTCAACGGCACGAGCGAAGCGATCCACGACACGTTCTTCGCGCTGCGGCCGGTGAAATCCGCCCCGTAGCGACGATCCGCCCCAAGGAAGCCCCGCGGCGCA
>JBILVW010000173.1:0-6213 GCA_044370205.1 Pirellulales bacterium
AGGCCGATCGCGTCGGCGATGTTCGGCGTGCCGGCCTCGAACTTCGCGGGGGGCTCGGCGTAGGTCGTGTGGGCGAAGGTCACGTCCTTGATCATGTTGCCGCCCCCCTGCCAGGGCGGCAGCGACGCCTGCGCCTCCTTGGTCATGAAGACGGCGCCGATCCCGGTCGGCCCGAAGATCTTGTGGCCGGAGAACACGTAGAAGTCGCAGCCGATCCGCCGCACGTCCACGGGAAAGTGAGAGACGCTCTGGGCGCCGTCCACCAGCACGCGGGCGCCGTGGGCCTTGGCCAGCGCCGTCATCACTTCCGCCGGGAGGATCGTCCCGAGGCTGTTCGACGCATGCGAGAATGACACGACCTTCGTTCGCGGCCCAAGCAGCCGTTCGTAGGCCTCGAGGATGACGTCGCCCCGGTCGTCGATGGGCGCCACGCGGATCACGGCCCCGGTCCGTTCGGCCACCATCTGCCACGGCACGATATTGGCGTGGTGCTCGAGCTCGGTGAGCACGATCTCGTCCCCACGTCCGAGCCCGGGCGCGAGCACGTTGGCCACGAGGTTGATCCCCTCCGTGCAGCCGCGAACGAACAGGATCTCCTCGGCACTGCCGGCACCGAGAAACGTGGCCACGGTTTCACGGGCATGCTCGTAGGCGTCGGTGGCCCTGGCGGCGAGCGTGTGGGCGCCGCGATGAATGTTGGAGTTGTCGTGGGCGTAGAAGCTCGCCAGCGCGTCGATCACGGCCTGGGGCTTCTGCGTGGTCGCGGCGTTGTCGAACCAGGCGAGTGGTTTGCCGTGCACCCGCTCCTGCAGGATCGGGAAGTCGCGGCGCACGGCATCGACGTCGAAGAACGTCGGCAGCCCCCCGGATGGCGCAGACACCGGCATTACGAGCGGCCGCTCGAACCGCACCGGCGGCAGCTGCAGGTGATCGAGGCCGCGGATCCGGGTGACGAACGCCTTCACGCCCGACAGGTCGGAGGTCGGTGCGGTGTGATCGGCATTATTCATCAGATGCCCGATCCTTCACCGAATGCCGTCCGGCCGTCGGAACGGTAGTCGTGGTAGTAGCCAACTTCGACGTTCTCGAGCACGCCGAGCGCGTCGTCGGTGAGCACGGCCAGCGAGAAGTAGTTCGTCAGCAGGTACGAGGCCACGCCCAGACTGTCGAGCCCCATCAGCCGCGCCGACAGGCTCGGCATGATCTCGCCCGGAATGCCGGTCTGGTGCAGGCCCACCACGCCCTGATCGGCCTCGCCGACCCGCATCAGCAGAATGCTCGTCGTGCCGAACGACTGGCTGAATCCCGACCGGCTCTTCACCTCGAGCTTGTCGCAGGGCACGAGCGGCACGCCCCGCCACATGATCACGGGCGTGCCGTGCAGCATCGTGGTCACCGGGGGAACGCCCCTTCGGGTGCACTCCCGCTCGAAGGCCGCAATCGCCTTGGGATGCGCCAGGAAGAAGGCCGGCTTCTTCCAGACGAGCGCGAGCAGCTCATCGAGATCATCAGGCGTCGGCGCCCCATACCGAGTGCTGACCCGCATCGCCGGATCGACCGAGTGGAGCAGGCCGAACCGCTGGCTGTTGATCAGGTCCCACTCCTGCCGCTCCTTGATCCCCTCGATCGTGAGCCGAATCTGCTCCTCGAGCTGGTCGTAGGGACCGTTGTAGAGGTCCGACACGCGGGTATGGACTCGCACCACCGTCTGGATCGCGGAGAGCGAATACTCCCGCGGATTGGCGGCGTAGTCGACGAACGTCTCAGGAATCTCCACGTTCTCGGCGAACCCACTCACGAGGTCGATGTTCCGCTCACCGTAGCGGTTCACGGTGGTTCTCAGCTCGAGGTGCTCGTCGATCGCCCGCTGAAAGTCGGTGCGGAGATTCGGCACGTCGTCGAGCACGGCATCGAGGTCGCGTCGCGAGAGCGTGAGCAGCACGCAGGGGGTGATCGTCCGCACGGTGATGTCGCTCGGCCGGTCGCTGACGAGATCGACCTCGCCGAAAAACTCCCCCTCAGTGAGCAGGGCGGCACGCAGGTCGCGGCCATGGGCTCCCTTGGACAGGATCTCCACCTGCCCCTGGGCGATCACGAAGAACGTGCTCCGATCCTGCCCCTCGATGAGCAGATCGCTGCCGAGCGACACCTGCTCCGTGCGAAACCGCTGCTGCATCCGCTCGAGCACCGACTCCGGCAGCTTCGCAAAGAGCGGCACGCTCCGCAGGCCGCCGAACTTCTTCTTCCATCGGTAGTAGGTCTGCTCCGTCACACCGATCTGCTTGACCGCCTCCAGGACGGTCTTGCCCCTACCCACTTCAACCTCGACCTCTCGAAGCTTGGGGATGATCTGCTCAGCCAGTTCCTTCTTTCCGCGTGGCATTGGTTGCCTCCCTTGGTTTGCTCCACTCCCAGATTCTCTCTCTGGAAGTGGTGCCGTTTAAGGGGGGCAGGTCAAAGGGCCGGGGCTTGCTGCCACAGCCCGCCACGCAGATCGGCTCGCACTTCACGTCGAACTCGACCTTTGGCTTCTTCTTCGTGCCCGACTCGCAGACGCAGATCGGCACGAGGCCGCAGGTGGCGCCGCAGTGCATGCAGGCTGGCTTTTCGTCTTTCTTCGACGCATCCTTCTTGTCAGCTGTCTTGTCCTTGGCCGCCGTCTTGTCCTTGTCGGCGGCCCCGCAGGCGAGCAGGGCGACGGTCAGCAGCAGAGCAGTGATGGTGCGGCCAGGCATTGCGTGATTCTCCGGTTCTCTCGTTCCGCTCAGAAGTCGTAGTCGAACCGCATGCCATAGGCATCGGTGATGCTGTTGCCCTTGCGGTCGTCCTCGAGAAACGCGCGGACGTAGTTGAACTTCCAGCGGGTGTAGGGGTTCAGGTACCAGTTGAGGCCGAACGTGAAGTCGGTCAGGTTGTTCCCCTTGATGTCCTTGTCGTTGAGCGTGATGTTCGAAAACCGGGCCGCGATCTCCCAGGCGCCGAGCCCCGTCTGGATACCCTGGGACTTCGTGCGGACGCGGAAGAAGTCCTCGAAGGGCTGGATCCGCCTGTGGATACCGAGCGTGCGGTCATACGGACGGTGTTCGCCGGTCAGGAAGTAGCTCAGCTGCGCCATGTAGCCGTTGAAGAACAGATTCGGCCGGCCGCTGCGCTCGACGGCAGCGAACGCATATTCCGACTGCAGGGACCACGGCCCCAGGATCAGCGCGAACTCGGGGTCGAAGAGTTGAAAATGGTGGACGTCCTTGATGTTGCCCGTATCGACGAAGATCGGCGCGAAAGGGGGCGTGCCGGGGTTCGCCGTCGGCGAGCCGAGCGGCTGGGCCTTGCGGATTTCGGGCGTGTTGCGGAACCGCACCTGATCCTCGTAGGCGTCGCGATAGCTGTAGGCCGCGCCCAGGTGCATGTAGTAGCGGCCTTCGCTCGCCTCGTCCCACCACGGCAGGCAGGTGCCCCGCATCGTGAGTGCCTGGCCGCTGTCGAACGTGTCGTTGCCGGTGTTGTCGCTGTTGGTGCGGAACGTGCCGATCGCCCAGGTGGCCCGCTCGTTCTCCGTGTTGCCGTAGGTCATGATGCCCATGTTGCGGGCGGGGGCAAACGTATCGACGAGCGACCGCTCCATGAACGTGTTGTTGCGGTTCTGCGTGACCCGCTCCAGCGAGAAGGGCTCGAAGTAGTGGCCGGCCCGCACGTTCTGCAGCCACGGCAATTCCTTCCACTCGATGTAGTTGTCGAGATAGCTAGGCTGGTTGGCCAGCGCGAAGTCGACGCCGAGCGAGTATTCGAAAACGTCGAGGAACGTGCCGCGGCCGCCGATGCGAAGCCGGCGAAACTGGGCGCCGTCCTGAAGGTCGCCGAGGGCCGCGCGGCTGTCCACATCCTGGCTGAAATAGATCTGGTCGGCCTGCATCTGGCCGCTGAGGATGAACAGCGGTTTCTTCGCGTCGTCCTTCTTTTTGGTGTCGGCTGAGTCGACCAGTTTGCCGAGGCTCTTCTCGACGGCCGACAGACGGTCGACGACCGTCTCGCTCTTCTTCTCGGCGGCTGTGTCGCCCCCCTTCTCGGCCGGCTTCTTGGTCGCATTGCCTGGAGCGGGATCTGTCGCGGGTGCGGCCTTTTCGGCGCGGAGCGCTTCGATCTCCTTCTCGAGCCGGCGAATGTCGTTCTGCAGTCCCTCGATAGCGGGCGCGGGCGCCGGGATCTCCTCTGCGCGAGCCTCGGCTTCCGCCTCCGCGAACACGAGCGTCTGGGCGGCTACGCGGGCAGAGGACGCGAGCAGGCAGACTGCCACGGCGGCCGCGACCGAATCGCGGACGAACGAGGCGACAAACGCCTGGCTCGGCGTCCTAAGGATGGGGGCGATGAAGGAGAGCACGGCACCTCTGCGGGAAGGCAGTCAGCGCTGGTGGATGTGCCTCGTGTCATTCACGTCGGCCCGCACGCACTACGATCATTTTCATCGGCACAAACTGCGGGATCGGTGAGATCGGCCCAATCGACAAACACAATCGACGAAACCTGGGAAATCCGGGAAGGCTGGGCGGGCCGTGGCTCCCAAAAAGGCAGGCGAGCGGGTCGGCCTTGGCTCGCTTTAACCGAGCCACTCGGGCCTGAAAAGCATCACGCAGCCGAGGAGCAGAATCACGCCGCCGCTCACGAGTTTGAGCCAGCGGCCGCCGGTCTCCTGGAGCTTGAACCGGCTGAGCGTGGCCACGACCCCGGCCACCATCAGCGCGTCGTCGAACATGTAGGCGGCGATGTAAAGGCCGAGGTAGCCGTAGCGGATCGGCGTCGAATAGCCCTGCTGCGAGAGCACGTTGGTGTAGAGGGCCGGCAGGCCGGCCGTGCAGAGGAGTTCCACGATGTTGACGAGCACAGCGAGCGTGAAGGCCCCGATGAGTGCCCCGAGCAGATTCTCGGCGTTTACGATCCGTCGCATCCGGTCGTAGATGCCCGGCTTCGCGGCCTCCGGAATCGAGAGCGACAGGCCTTTCTTGAACGCGAAGAAGTCCTTCACGTGCACACAGCCGATCGTGATGGCGAGCAGGCCGAGGGCGATCTGCACAGGCCGCAGGCAGCCGATCCAGTCGAACACGTGGAGCCAGGCGGCCATGAAGGCAAAGTAGGCCAACCCGCTCACGACCACGAAGGTGCCGGCGATCGCCAGGATTCGGAGCCGATCGTGGACGTTGACGAGAATCGAAAGCAACAGGAGTAACACCCACATCGCACAGGGATTGAATCCGTCGACCAGGCCGATCGCCAGCGTGAACAGCGGCATGCCGAGCGCACGGGCATCCACGGTGCCAAGCAGCGGCAGCTCGATCGCGGTCTCGCTCTCGGCAGGAGGTGTCTCCGCGTCGTCCTCGACGCCGATTGGCTCCGGGCAGGGACGCGTCCAGGGTTCCAGGACGGCCTCCACCCGGCGGCCTGACGTCTCAGCCCGATCGAAGCCGACGACGAGCCGATTGCACACGTGAAAGACCGGCACACTGGCCGCTGCGGTGCCGTGGCGGCGGACGAGGTCGCCGAGATACTGCCGCGAGCCGGGATCACCGGCGATGTCGAGCGTCACCACCTCGACCGCCGGATGCTGCTGCTCGAGCGTCGGCAGCCAGGCCTTCGCCGCCGCGCACCGCGAGCAGCCAGGCCGCGTGAACACCTCGACTTGCAGCAGTTCCTTCACCCGCTTGGCGATCACCACCGGATCGTCCACATCGCTCGCCACCCGGCCGCAGGCATGCAGCACAGGCGTCTTTTCGGCCGCGAAGCCATGCGCCGCACACAGCTTCTCGAACGCCGCCCGATCTTCCGGATTCGAGGCGATCAGCCGCCGCACCACGACGATCCCGCGCCGCTCCTTCGCAAAGGCCTCCGCCGCGGCGACCACCCGATCCTCGGCCGCGTCATCCTCCCGGGCGAACACGTCGAGTACGACACACCGACGGGGCACCGCAGCCGGCTCAGCGGCTGCCACGAGCCCACAAGCCCACGGACACACCACCGCCACCAGCCACACCGCCGCCATGACTCCTCGACGAACCCGCACAGGAGCCATTACTTCACCTCGGCACATCGACACGCAACGCGGAACGGCTCATTCTACGGGGGGAGGAAAGCCCACTCCGGATTTACGTCGGCGGCCACCGAGCATGATCCGTAAAAGCAACCTCCAACGTGGGTTCGGGGCTGCCCACGCCCCGAGAGCCGGAC
>JBILVW010000174.1:0-6208 GCA_044370205.1 Pirellulales bacterium
TACGCCGGCTCCCGGGGCGTGGGCAGCCCCGAGCCTCGTTTGTTCGTACAACAGGCTTCAGCTTGTAATGCCCACCGACTGAAGCCAGGCCCGGAGGGCCGGGTTTGAACCAGCAACCGGAGGTTGCCAAGCACATCACGGCACGATGCCGTGGATGTGCGTTAAGCCAGCACGCCCTTGACGACATGTCCGTGCACGTCGGTGAGCCGGAACTGGCGGCCTTGGTAGCGGAAGGTGAGCTTCGTGTGGTCGATGCCCACGAGGTGCATGATCGTGGCCTGCATGTCGTGCACGTGGACGGGATCGGCCGTGATGTTCCAGGCGTAGTCGTCCGTGGAACCGTACACGTGCCCCGGCTTCGCGCCGCCGCCGGCCAGCATCCAGGTGAACGCCTTGCCGAAGTGGTCGCGGCCCTTGGGATTGTTGGGGTCACCCTGGCCGAACGGGGTGCGGCCGAACTCGCCACCCCAGACCACGAGCGTGTCGTCAAGCAGGCCGCGGTCCTTGAGGTCTTGGATCAGGGCCGCCGTCGGGGCGTCGGTGTCCTTGCACATCTCCTCGAGCTTCGTGAACAGGTTGCCGTGCTGATCCCAGCCGGCATGCATGAGCTGCACGAATCGCGTGCCCCGCTCCAGGAGCCGGCGGGCAATCAGACAGTTGTAGGCGAACGTGCCCTTCGTCTTCACGTCGGGGCCGTAACGGTCGAGCACATGCTGCGGCTCGTCTGAGAAGTCGACGAGATCAGGCACGCTGGCCTGCATCCGGTAGGCCATCTCGTACTGAGCGATCCGGGTGTCGATCTCCGGGTCGCCGTAGTCGGCGAGGTGGGCCGCGTTCATCGCGGCGAGGTCGTCGAGCAACGCCCGCCGTGCCTCGCGGCTCACGCCGGCCGGATTGGCGAGGTAGGGGACCGGGTCGCCCGTGTTGCGAAACTTCACCCCCTGGAATCGCGTCGGCAGGAATCCGCTCCCCCAGTAGTAGTCGAAGAACAATTGCCCGCAGCTCTTGCCCTTGTCGCTCGACGTCATCACGACGAACGCCGGCAGATCGTCGGTCTCGCAGCCGAGACCGTAGCTCATCCAGGCGCCCATGCTCGGCCGCCCCGGCACCTGGGCCCCGGAGAGGAAGAACGTCACGCCCGGGGCATGGTTCACCGCCTCCGTGTTCATGCTCCGCACGAGGCAGAGGTCGTCGGCGAGGCCGCCGATCTTGGGCAGCATCGTCGTCATCTCGATGCCGCACTCGCCGTACTTCTGGAACGGCTTGATCGGCGAAACAATCGGCCACTTCGCGTAGCCGCTCGACATCGTGGAGAGCCGCGTCTGGCCGCGGACGCTCGCGGGGATGTCCTGGCCCCCACGTTCGATGAGGGCAGGCTTCGGATCGAAGAGATCGACGTGCGACGGGCCGCCTCCCTGCCAGAGCATGACGACCCGCTTGGCCTTCGGCTCGTGGTGGGGAACCCCCGGCAGGCCGGGCTGGCCACGCTGCGCCGCCGGTTGTGTCGCGGTGGCGGCCTGAGTATCGCGGTGCAGGAGCGACGCCAGCGCCACCGAGCCGATGCCGAGGCCAGCCGAGCCGAACAGACGGCGGCGGGTGACGCGGGCGTGATTGTCGTGAAGAAGGTCACTCATGGTTGAATTCCGAGTTGGTCAGAGTTTGTCTGAATTCACCCGCACTCAGAGAGCTGCCCGTACCGTCTCGCTCGGACGTTCGCTGCGGGCCTCCTGCCCTGCGCTCTCTCGATGCTGTCTGCGCTCCGACATCCTGTCTCCGCTGGCCAGCAACGCCGGCTCGACGGTACGGGCAGCCCTCTGTGATCGTGCATTCGTTATTCCAGCTATTCCCGTGTCAGGGCTTCGTCGAGGTTGAAGATCGCCAGGCAGACGCTCGTGAGGGCGGCGTGGCCGGCCGGGTCGAGCGATTTGTCGCGGGGGCTTTCGCCGACCGCGAGCAGTTGCTTGGCGGCGTCCATGTCGGTGCCGTAGATCGCCTGCTGGCGGCCGTGCATCCGCTTCAGGGCGTCGAGGTCGTAGGCCGTCGGCGTGCGGCCGAGGATGCGGCGGAAGGCGTGGGTCAGGCGGCCGTCGAGATCGCCCGCGGCCAGCATGCTCTTTTCGGCCAGCACCCGCGCGGCCTCGACCCACGTCGGGTCGTTGAGCGTGGTCAGGGCGTGCAGGGGCGTGCTCGTCTGGCTCGCACGAACGGTGCAGGTCTGCCGGTTGGCCGTGTCGAACATGTTGGCCGGGCTCACCGTTCGCCGCCAGAAGGTGTAGAGGCTGCGGCGGTAGAGGTCGGGGCCGTGCGACGCGGGATACGTGAAGTCCCGCTCCTTCGTGATCGCGAGCGCCTCCCAGATCTGGTCGGGTTGGTAGGGATAGACCGGCGGGCCGCCGAGCCGGAGATCGACCAGGCCACTGGCCGCGAGGGCTGCGTCGCGGAGCACCATCGACGGCATCCGGAACCGGGCCGCACGGGCATGGAGCCGGTTCTCCGGGTCCTTGGCGAGATGATCGGCCGTCACCTTGCTCGACTGCCGGTAGGTCGCACTCGTCACGAGCAGCCGATGCATCTGCTTCTGGCTCCAGCCCTTCTCGCGGAACTCCACCGCGAGCCAGTCGAGCAGCTCCATGTGCCGGGGATACTCGCTCTGTACGCCCATGTCTTCGGTCGTTTTCACGATGCCGGTGCCGAAGAACTGCTGCCACATCCGATTGACCTGAACCCGGGCGGTGAGCGGATGATCGGGTCGGAAGAGCCACTTCGCCAGGCCGAGCCGGTTGCGGGACTCCCCCTCGGCCAACGGCGGCAGGAAGGCCGGGGGCTGAAAGACGAGTTTCTCGCCGACGGGTGATAGATAGTCGCCGCGATCGAGAATCTTCGTGTCGCGAGGCTTCTCGTCGCTCATCACCATCACCCGCGGGATCTGGTCCCCTTTGTATTCGTCATAGGCCCTCTTCGTGGCGTCGTACTTCGTGACCTGAGGCAGGTTCTTGATGAGCTTGTTCTTGAGTTTCGAGTCGAAGAACAGCCGCAGTTCCCGCTCGATCTCCTTTTTCTCCTCGTCGGTCCGTTCGGTTTCGGGCTTGATCAGCAGCGGCGGCAGCGTCCGCGGTAGCTCCTCGCCGTCGGCCGGCTTGCCGTCGGCGAAGAGCCCGACTCTCCAGGCCTCGTACACGGCTTCGAGCACCGGCTTCGACTCGGCTTCGAGCGTTTTCATCGCCCCTTCGAGCTCGGCGAGCCTGCGGTTGTTTTCCTCGGTAGGCAATTCCAGCACCGGCTGGGCCGCACGAATCCGAGCGGAAAACCGTGACGGTGCACCGGACTCGGGCACCCGGTTGAATACATCGAGCAGGCCGTAGTAATCGGTCCGCGTCATCGGGTCGTACTTGTGGTCGTGGCACTGGGCGCAGGCCATCGTCAGGCCGAGCCATGTCGTGCTCGTCGTATCCACCCGGTCGAACAGGTTGTTGAACCGCTGCTCCTCCGGGATCGCGCCCCCTTCGCCGTTCAGGAGATGGTTGCGATTGAAGCCGCTGGCGATCTTCTGCTCCACCGTGGCGTTCGGCAGCAGGTCGCCCGCCAGTTGCTCGATCGAGAACCGGTCGAACGGCATGTCGGCGTTGAGGGCCTTGACCACCCAGTCACGCCAGATCCACTGCCAGGTGTCGCCATCCTGCTGGAAGCCGTTGGAATCGGCATAGCGGGCGGCATCGAGCCAGGGCAGGGCCATCCGCTCGCCGTAGTGCGGCGAGGAAAGCAGGCGATCCACCAGCAACTCGTATGCATCCGCCCGCGGGTCGGCGATGAAGGCATCCACTTCGGCGGGTGTCGGGGGCAGCCCCACGAGGTCGGCATGCAGCCGGCGGATGAGCGTGGCCCGGTCGGCCTCCGGCGATGGTGCGAGTCCGGCGGCCTCCATCTTCGCCAGCACGAACCGGTCGACGTCATTCCGCACCCAGGCGGCTTGCTTCACCTCAGGGGCCGCGGGACGCACCGGCGGGGTGAACGCCCAGTGCGGCTCGTACTCGGCCCCTTCCTTGATCCAGCGGTCCAAAGTCTTTTTCTGGTAGTCGGAAAGCCGACGGTTGGAGTTCGGCGGTGGCATCAGCACGTCGGGGTCCGTCGAATGAATCCGCTCCAGGATCGTGCTGGCACCCGGATCGCCCGGCACGATCGCCCCGGCACGAACAGCCGCAGCCCGATCGTCGAGCCGCAGATCAGCCTCCCGCTTCTGGCCGTCCTGACCGTGGCAGTAGAAGCAGTTTTCCGACAGGATCGGCCGGATGTCGCGGTTGAAGTCGAGGGGCCGCGAGTCGGACGCGGACGGGCTTGCCTGAGCGGCCGAAACCCCAGCCAGCAGGCCTACAAACAGGCCGAGACGCTGCATCGATGCCCGAAAGAAGACTGAGCAACCCACGGAACCATTTCCTCAGGGGTTACCCGCGTCGCCGATCAGGTGGGGCACCGGATCGCGGACCGCAAGGGTCGATCGGCGGGAATGACATCAAGATCCTACCACGGCATCCGAAAGGAGGCCACCTCGGCAGGATCCCGATTCGCTGCGGGGTTCAGGCCAAACCGTGGCGAATGGCCCAGACGGCGGCCTGCGTCCGGTCGTTGAGCGAAATCTTGCGGAGCATGTTCTGCACGTGCTCCTTGACGGTTTCCACGCTGATCTCGAGCGCGTCGGCGATCTCCTTGTTGGAGAGGCCCATCGCAACCAGCCGGAGCGTCTGGGTTTCCCGCGGGGTGAGGGGCACGTTGGCGTCCGGAGGAACCTCCCGATTGGCCATCGCGCCAGCCATCCGCCGCAATTGGCCCGACCGCGCCGGGGCCGTCCCCTCGGCGGCGGCCGTGACGGCGGCCACGAGTTCGTCCCGCGCGGCTGTCTTGAGTACGTAGTCGTGTGCTCCGGCAGAGACCGCCCGGGCGATGTAGGTAGGATTGTCGAATCCGGACAGCACGACGACCCGAGCCGTCGGTGCTGCGGCGCGAATGCGGCGGATCACCTCGATGCCGTCCTTGTCGCCGAGTCGGACGTCGAGGAGAACAACGTCGGGCTTGAGTTTGCGGGCCTGCTTGACCGCGTCGTCGGGATTCACGGCCTCGCCCACGATCCGGGCAGGGGAATCCTTGAACACGCTTGCCAGTCCCTGGCGGACAACCTCGTGATCATCGACAACCAGCACCTTGATCGCCATCGCATCAGACCCCTACGGCTACCGCGGGGCTCCAGTTATTGGATTCGTAAAATTTGTACTTCCTAGGGCCGCACCGTACCACTTCGTGGCCGATCCGCCATGCCGAACCGCTTTCAGCCTAGCAAAACCGAAGTGATACCCCCGATGGTGGTTTTCGGCCGCGAGAGAGGGGGCTGGTCGTGAATCCCTCTCTCGAGGTACTGGCAGAGGCGTCGGGGGTGGTCGTCGTCGCCAAGCCCGCAGGCCTGCCGACCCAGGCGCCGCCCGGAATCGACTCGGTCGAGAACCGCGTTCGGAGCCTGCTCGTGACTCGCGCAGGACCGGGGACAGCCGCTCCGTATCTCGGCGTGCCCCACCGGCTCGACCGCGCCGTCTCCGGCGTGCTGCTGTTTGCGACGACGCCCCGCGCCGCACGAAAACTCTCGCGGCAGTTCGAACGCCGCGAGGTGTCGAAGACGTACCTGGCGATTCTCGTTCCCGCTGATGTCGCGCAGCTTCCGCCCACGATCGGCACGCCGCCCGCGGAATGGCGCGACTGGATCGAGAAAGTGCCGAACGAGCCGCGGGCCCGCTGCGTCGAGCCATCTGATACGGCTGCCGCGAAGGAGGCCGTGACGCGGGCGCAGATGCTCGGCCGTGTCGCAGGCGATCGCCTCGCGGTGCAACTCGAGCCCCTCACGGGCCGCATGCACCAGCTCCGCCTGCAGGCCGCATGTCGCGGGCTCCCCGTCGTGGGCGACGAACTCTACGGTGGGCCCGCCGGGATAAGCGGCACCGTGGCCGATGATCCGCGAGCGCGGCCGATCGCCCTCCATGCCTGGCGAATCCGCTATCTCGATCCCGACACCGGCGAGCCAGTCACTCGCGAAGCCCCGCTCCCCGACTGGTGGCCGGCGATCGACACGAGTAGGCAGAACGAGTGAACGAGGCTCGGGGCCGCCCATGCCCTCTCGCGGACGTGCGCCCAACCCGGCTTCGGGTGACCCGCACCCCGCTCGCCGGAC
>JBILVW010000175.1:0-6138 GCA_044370205.1 Pirellulales bacterium
GGATATGGCAATGCGTTCTGCCATCCAGCAGGCGGGGCAGTTCAACATCATCCACATTCCGTCCGGCATCAAGGTCGACATGATCGTGCTCAAACCGGACGACTATTCGCTCACCGAAATCCAGCGCGGCCGACGACTGACGAGTCCGGGGGAGTTCGATGTCTGGTTTGCTGCGGCCGAAGACGTGATTCTCAACAAACTCCGGTATTACCGCGAGGGCGGTTCCGAAAAGCATCTGCGAGACATCGCCTCCATGCTCATGGTCCAGGGAGACGCGATCGATCGCGGCTACATTGCCGCTTGGGCGGCGAGGCTCGAGGTGCTTGCGGAGTGGCGGGCACTGCTTGCGGGTTTGAAGCCGTGATATCCTGCCGGCTCGATCGGGCCTGATCACCGAGGAGTTGCCGCATGGCTGCCGCCGCGATTCATGGAATCCTTTCGCCCCACATGGTGCCGCTCGATGACCGGGGGCGGATCGACGAAGCTGAGCTTGCCCGCTACGTCAGCTGGCTCATCGACCGCGGCGTGCACGGCCTCTATCCGAATGGCTCGACGGGCGAGTTCACGCGGTTCAGCGTCGAGGAGCGGCGGCGGATCGTGAGTGTGGTCTGCCAGGCGGCCGCAGGGAGGGTGCCCGTGGTGGCCGGAGCGGCCGAGGCCAACGTGGCCGAAACGATCCGGGCCTGCGAGCACTGCCTGGAGGCGGGCGCCCGGGGAGTCGCGATCGTGGCGCCCTTCTATTACAAGCTCTCGCCGGAGAGCGTGTATGCGTATTTCCGGGAGGTGGTCCGCGCGAGTCCGATCGACGTCACGCTCTACAACATTCCGGCTCTCGCCTCGCCGATCGACGTTGCCACGGTGCGGCGGCTGGCCGAGGAGTTTCCGCGGGTGATCGGGATCAAGGATTCGACCGGCGACGTTTCGCACATGATCCGCCTGATCGCGGCGGTGAAGCCGGTGCGGCCCGACTTCCTGTTTCTGACCGGCTGGGATGCCGCCCTCGTGCCGATGCTGCTCGTCGGCTGCCACGGCGGCACCAACGCCACGAGCGGCGTGCTGCCGGAGCTCACGCGGGCCCTCTACGAAGCCGTGCGAGCGGGCGATCTTGCCACAGCCAATGCCTTTCAGCACCGGGTCACGGCCGTGTTCGATCCGCTCCTGCAGGGGGCCGATTTTCCCGAAGGCGTGCGGGTGGGCGTGGGCCTCCGCGGCTTCAAGATGGGCCCGTCCCGACAGCCCGCCACCGCGAATCAGCTGGCCGAACGCGAGCAGCTCGCCGCACGGCTGCGGGGGCAAATCTCGATGTTCCTTGCATAATGGGATCGCCGCACCCATAATGCAAGGATGATTTCAAGGGAGTTTCTCCTTCGGGCGGTTCACGAGAGTCTCAGGCGGTCGCCCGCCGCAGCGATTCTCGGGCCTCGACAGTGCGGAAAAACCACGCTGGCGCGGCAGGTCGCGACGGGATGGGAAGGTCCCTCGCGTGTTTTCGATCTCGAGCACCCAGCCGATGAGGCTGCCCTCGCGAACCCGTTGCTCGCGCTCGAGTCGCTCCGCGGGCTTGTGGTCATCGACGAGGTGCAACGGCTGCCCGCGCTGTTTCCGGTGCTGCGTGTGCTGCTCGATCGGCCAGGAACGCCGGCCAGATTCCTGCTGCTGGGCAGCGCGTCGCCCCACCTCGTTCGCGGCATCACCGAGTCGCTGGCGGGGCGGGTGGCGTTCATCGACATGCAGGGTTTCGCCCTCGACGATGTCGGTGCTGGGGATCGGCGACGACTCTGGATTCGTGGCGGATTTCCCAGGGCGTTTCTCGCTGATGGCGAGTCGGCCAGTTTCTCTTGGCGAACCGACTTCCTGCGGACGTTCATCGAACGGGACTTCGGCACGCTTGGGCTCGGTGCGACACCAGCCACGCTCGGCAGGCTCTGGCGAATGGTCGCCCATCACCACGGTCAGTATCTCAACGCATCGGAATTGGGGCGCTCGTTGGGCGAGACTCACAAGACCGTGCTTCGCCATCTCGACATGCTTGCCGCGGCGTTCATGGTGAGGCTGTTACCGCCGTGGCACGTCAATCTCGGCAAGCGGCTCGTGAAGCGACCCAAGCTTTTTATTCGCGACAGCGGCCTCCTGCATTCGCTGCTCGGCATCCCCGATGAGCAGGCTCTCCTTGGCCATCCAAAGCTCGGGGCGAGTTGGGAGGGGTTTGCGATGGAGCAGATCGTCGACCGATTGCCGACGAGCGAATGCTATTTCTGGTCAACTCAATCGGGGGCCGAGGTGGATTTGCTCACGACGCTCGGCGGCAAGCCGCTGGGCTTCGAGTTCAAGGTGGCGGATGCCCCCAGGCTCACGAAATCGATGACGATCGCAAAGCAGGATCTCGATCTGCAGCGACTGCTCGTCGTGGCGCCCGTCGCCCGCCCATATTCCCTCGCTCCGCGAATCGACGTCGTACCACTTGCCGAGGCCATTCAGATCGCGAGTTCCGGATAGTCGAATTCGCACGCATGCCCCGAAATCGCCCTGCAGCCGGCGTTTCGAGCTACTTGGTGCGCGGCGTCGGCGCTCCTCAATCCGCTCGCGGCAGGATGTGCCGACCTGCTTGACGAGATCGAAGGGGTTCAGGCCTGGGCCAAGGACCGGCAGGGCCGCTATCGGTGGGTCAACCGAGGGTTTCTTCTCAACTATGCCCTGGAGAGCGCCGCGCAGGTGCTCGGCCGAGTCCTCATCCACATGCGCACACACATTGCCGAACGGCTCACCAATCCCGAACTCGCACGGCGAGCGATGCCCGAAGACAGGAAGTGAAGGGGGAGTCTTGGCAGTCAGCCGCCACCAACGCGACCGTCACGGTTCCTGCTCGAGCCGGCTGACGAGGCTGCGGACCTGGTCGAGATCGATGCCGGCGGGCTGGTTGTCGAGCAGCCAGCGGGCGTCGGCGAGGGCCGCGGCGCGGCGGCCGAGACGAGCGGCCGTCACCATCCGCATCACGCGGTCGCGGGCCGAATCGGGGGCGACGACGAGGATCGCGTCGAGGTAGCGGAGCACGTCGGCCTGCTTGCCTTCGCGGACGGCGATCCCGAGCAGGTTGTTGATCATCCGCGTGAGAATCGCCCGCGGGCCGAAGACGGCGAGATCCTCGTCGGTGAGCTCCTCGCCGACGCTCTGCCGCTCCTCGGCGAGGTCCTCGCGGGTGCGGATGGCCCCGCGGTCGAACACGTCGAGCCACTGCGCTTCGCCGCCGGCCGGCGTGTGACGCACGAGAAAGTGGCCCGGAAAGCCCACGCCTTCCACCGTGAGGCCGAGCCGGCGGGCGAGTTCCATGTAGACCACCGCCAGCGTGATCGGAATCCCCTCGCGGTCGTCGAGCACTTCGTTGACGTAGCTGTTCGAGCGGTTGTAGTAGTCGCCGCGACTGCCATGAAACCCGAGCTCGTCGAAGAGCACGCGGTTGAGGATGGTCAGCTTGGCAGGGGCGTCTGCATCGGCCGGCATCTGCTTCGCGATGTCGGCCGCCAGCCGATCGAGCTCGCGACAGGAGGCATCGACGTCGAGATCGGGATTGTCGAGCTTCGCGATCACGAGGGCGGCGCGGATGAGGTCGATCGCGTCTTCCTCGCCCTGCGTGAGTTCGGCCAGCTCCGCGAGCGTCTGCCGCTCGTGCACCTCGGCGGCGAGCGTCTCGAGCTGCGCGGCCTGCCGCTCGAGGTCGGCCGCGCGGCGGGCCAGCGCGGTGCGGGCTGCGGCGGCATCGGGGAGCAGCTGCGCGACGAGGTCGGCCGGCGGCGGCCCTTCCGTTGGTAACGCTGCCGTGAGCGTCGCGATGCGGGCGAGCACGTCGGCGGGGGGCGTTGCTCGCGGCAGTTCGCGGCCCACGGCGAATCCCCGAAACTCCGCCTCCGTGTCGCGAAACTTCGCCAGCCCCACGCGGCCGGCGGCGAGCCCGCGGTCGGTGGACTCGAAGACCAGCTCGTCGTTCACGAAGCACGAGATCTTCTCGGCTTCGTACCGCACCCGCAGGTGATTCCATTGGCCCGGGCGATACCGTGGGCTCGGCTTCTCATCGAGAATCTTCCAGGAGAGCACGTCGGGGCCGTCGAACCGCGTGAGCCGGAGCCGACCGGCCGACGGATAGAAGCCGTGATGTCGGTCGTCGCCGTCGGCCGCGAAGGCGAGGCCCGCGGCGCCCGCCTCGTCGTCGAGCTTCACCCACACCGCGACCTCATAGGGGGGCTCTGGCGGCGGTTCCACCGCGAGGCAGAGCGATCGGCCGCCGAAGCCGGTGCCTGCGCCGCTCACGGCGATCCGTCCGGCCCGCTGCCGCCAGCGGGCTCCGCCCAGCGGCGTCCACTCCGCGGGATCGAGAGCCCCGATCGTGAGCCAGCGATCCATGGCCACGGGGTTGGGGCGGTCGAGCAAGTCGCGAAGGCGGGAGACTGCGACGGCGAATCCGAGGTTGGGCGTGACGAGCGACTTCATCGAGACGACGCCCTGCACGCGGCCCTCGAGATCGAGCAGCGGCCCGCCGCTGTTGCCCGGCTCGACGGGGAGCGCGAGCTGGATCATGTCGATGCCCTCCATCTCGCGGAGGCCCGAGACGCGGCCCGCGACGACGCTCCGCTTCAAGCCGTGGGGATTGCCGATGGCCACGATCTCCTGGCCGTCGGTGAGCGGGTCGCCGGTGCCCAGGGGCAGGGGGGTGAGGCCGGGAGCGGCGATTCGCAGGATGGCCAGATCGGCATCGCGGTCGGTGGCATTCACGTGGGTGGCGTCGTGCGTGGTGCCGTCAGCGAGTTCGACGGTGATTGGCCGCGCCTCGCCGATCACGTGCAGATTCGTGGCGACGAGCCCGTCACCGACGACGAAGCCAGTGCCCAGCCCCTCGTCTCGGCCGCCACGGCCACTGAACCGGATCGTGACGACCGAGGCCTTCGCCCCCTTGGCGATCGCCTCGACCGACTGCGGCTCAGCTCGGGCCGGAGCACCAAGCGAGCATGCCAGTGCGACCAGGATCCCCGTTCGCCGAGGCAGGATAGCCATGCAAGCTCCGACGAAAGGTGTGGTTCTGCGGGGGTTGGCCTCAGCCTTCGGGATCGTCGATGAGCTGCTGGAGCCGTGCGGCGTGCTCGGGCACGAGCCGGGGGAGCCAGGAGGCGTCGATGAGGCCGAGGGAGATGAAATCGCGGAGATGCGTGCGATCCTTGTCGCGAAATGAATTGAGCTTCATCCGCACGAGCGCCTCGAGCGTCACGATCGCGTAATCGTCGGCGGGCACACATTCGGTCACGTCTGCCGTGGGCAGCGGATACGACTCGCGGACCTTTTCGGCAGCGAAGAGCAGATGGATCGCGTCGCGGGGGCTGCCGTTCGGGCCGTCGATGAAGCAGACGACGTCCATCACCGTCGCCCGCACGAAGCCGACCCCTTCGAGTGCCGTCGTGATCGCCGGGAGGTCGCTGCGGCGGACGAGGATATCGACATCCTGCGTGTTCCGCACGGCGGCACGGTCGACGCGAGCCACCCACGCGGCCACGGCGTTGCCGCCGGCCATCGCGTAGGGGATTCCGGCTTTTTCGAGCGCCGCGGTCGCCCGCAGCGCCCGGTCACGAACGGCTTGCACGGCCTCGATCATCCTCTGCCAGGAAAACTCGCGCAGCTCGACAGCCACAGGACGGCCCCTTTGCAACGAATCGTGCGACGAACGGGAATGCCATACTGACCATGATGATGGTACCCGGCGTCGGCGGTCGAGTGAAAGCCGAATCGGTCAGGCCCGCTCCTGCGACTGCTTGCAAAAACTGTACGGGTGTATATAATGATTTGTTTGATTGGGCGTCAACTCGAGGGCACGCGATGACGAGTGAACAGTTGAAGGCGACGATCCGGCAGCAGCCCTTCCGGCCGTTCGCGATGCGCATGGTCGATGGCCGTTCGTTCACCGTTTCGCATCCCGACTGGGTGATGGTGTCACCCACTGGGCGGACGGCGATCGTCTTCGAGAAAGACGATAGCTACAGCGTCGTCGATCTGATGCTGATGAGTGAACTGGAGGTTCCGGCAGCCAAGAACGCTGGGTGAGGCTTGGACGCCCCGTGCATCATCCACCGCGACGACCGGCTGCTCGTGCTCGAGAAG
>JBILVW010000023.1:0-15083 GCA_044370205.1 Pirellulales bacterium
TGGCAGACTCGTCGTCGGGATGCAGGTCGGGGTGATACTTGCGGGCCAGCTCCCGATAGGCCTTGCGGATATCCTCGGCCGAGGCGGTCCGCGGCACGCCGAGAGTCTGGTAGTGATCATCCGCCATGGTGTGGAATCCGGCGTGCATCAAGCCCGGGTAAAAAACCGATTTTAAGTACCGAGCCGCAAATGTGTAGCGGCGGCTGCCTCAGCCGGCGGGCTCGACCGCGGCTTCACCGCCGGCTGTCGGCGGCCGCTGCTCGAGAAATTCGAGCTGGCACCGCCGGGCCGCCTCGCCCGGCCCGGGCTGGAGCAGATGGAAGACGCCGTCGGGCCGGAGCTCACGGGCTCGGGTATTGTCAACCAGATAGACCGGCACTATCTCCTTGAGAATGCGATTCGCGAGTTCCGGTGCCTGCACGGGAAACATCACCTCCACCCGGCGGAAAAAGTTCCGGGGCATCCAGTCGGCGCTCGACAGAAACACCTTGGCTTCCTCGTCGGGGCCGAAGACGTAGATCCGGCTGTGCTCCAGAAACCGATCGACGATGCTTCGCACGCGGATCGTCTCGCTCAAGCCCGCCACGCCGGGCCGCAGCGAGCAGATGCCCCGGGCGATGATGTCGATCGGAACACCCGCCTGGCTCGCCCGATAGAGGGCCTCGATCACGCGGTGATCCACGAGCGAATTCAGCTTCGCGAAGATTCGCGAGGGCTGCCCGGCCTCGGCTCTGCGAGCCTGTTCCTCGATCAATTCGATCGTCCGCCGGTGGAGATCGTTGGGCGCGACGATCAGCCGCTGCCAGTCGTGGCCCTGCGAATATCCCGTGAGCAGGTTGAAGAGGGCCGAGGCATCCTCGGCGATCGCCTCGTCGGCGGTGAACAGGCCGAGGTCGGTATAGAGCAGTGCCGTGGTCGGGTTGTAGTTCCCGGTGCCGATGTGCACGTAGCGCTTGAGCCCCTGCCCCTCCTGCCGCACCACCAGCGACACCTTGCAGTGGGTCTTGAGGTCGAGGAACCCGAAGACGACGTGCACCCCCGCCCGCTCCATCTGCCGGGCCCAATTGACGTTGTTGGCCTCGTCGAAGCGGGCCTTCAACTCGACGAGCGCCGTCACGTGCTTGCCCGACTCTGCGGCGGCGATGAGCGCCCGCGAGATCGGCGAGTCGCCGCTCGTGCGATAGAGCGTCTGCTTGATGGCGAGCACCCGCGGATCATTGGCCGCGCTCGTCACGAAGTCCACGACGGGATCGAAGGAGTCGTAGGGATGGTGGAGGAGGATGTCCCGCTGGGCGATCACGGAAAAGATGTCGGGGCCCCGGCGTTCGAGGCCGCGGGGCACACGGGGCGTGAACGGCTTGTCGTGCAGCCGGGCATAGCCGGGCAGTTTGTAGATCTCCCAGATGGCCGTCAGGTCGAGCGGGCCGTCGATCCGGTAGACCTCGCTGTAGCCCGAACCCTGGGCGTCGCCGCCAGCCTGGAGCCCTTCCTCGTCGATGATCATCCGCGTGAGGGCATCGTCGGCCTTGGCGGCGATCTCGATCCGCACGGCCTGCCCTCGGGCCCGGGCTTTGAGCCGATCCTCGATGAGCTTGAGCATGTCGTCGGACTCCTGCTCGAGGAGTTCGACGTCGCTGTCACGGGTGATGCGAAACGCACACCACGACTCCACCTCGAACCCACCGAACAGTTCCGGCAGCCGCGCCGACACGACGTCTTCGAGCAACACGAACGGCATCTCGCCCTGGCCGCCACCGCCGACGGGCACCACCCGAGGCAGCACCTGCGGCACCTGCACGACGGCGAACAGCTTCTTGGGCCCAAGCCCTTCGGACCGTCGCAGCATCACGCCGAGATAGAGCCCGCGATTGTGGTAGCGGGGCGACGGGTGCGCGGGATCGACCGCCATCGGCGTGAGGATCGGCAAGGCCCGTTCCTTGAAGAACCGGTCGACCCGCTCCCGCTGCTCTCCCACGAGGTCGGCGTAGCGGAGCAGCCGGAAGCCTTCGGCCTCGAGCGCGGGGGCGAGGCTTTCCCGCAGGCAGCGGTACTGCCGGGCGACGAGTTCCTGCGTGCGACTGGCGATCACTTTGAGTTGGTCGATCGCGCTCAGGCCGTCGGGGGCGTAGTCCTGGGGGGCGCTCTCGCCGAACGCCTGCTCCCGCAGGCCCGACACCCGCACCATGAAAAACTCGTCGAGGTTCGAGCTGAAGATCGCCAGGAACTTCAGCCGTTCGAGCAGCGGATTTTCGGGATTCTCGGCCTCTTCGAGCACCCGGAGGTTGAACTCCAGCCAGCTCAGCTCCCGATTGATGAAGCACTCGGGCCCGATCGTGCTCTCCACCACGCCATCAGCCACGGTCGCCATGCGTCGAATACACTCCTTTACAGATGCTCCAATGTAGTTCGCCTCGCCCTGCCGGGGCGGCATGTGCGGGAATTTTAGGTGAGTTCACGCCCGATGGATATCGACCGCCAAGCCATTGCGGCCGCACTTTCCCGCCTGCCGGCCACCTGCCCGCCGGGAGGCCGGGGCTGGTCGGCCGCCCTCGCGTCGATTCTCGAAGCCACGGCCCCGAAGCCCGGCAATGTCCACCCAGAGGCCGCGTTCGACGACCTGGCATATGAGGATTTCGTGATGGCCGGGCTCGCCATCGCACCGGCGCTCGAGGATGCGCCGCGGGTGCCGCTGGGGCGCACGATCCTGGAGGCAGTTCGGGCTTCCCGCGGCGTCACGCGATCCAATGCGAACCTGGGCATCGTCTTGCTGATCGCGCCGCTCTCCGCCGCAGCAACGCCGCGGGAGGTGAATGCGGTCTTCGACTCGCTCACGCCGGCCGACGCCGCCGACGTTTGGGAGGCGATCGCCACGGCGCGGCCCGGGGGCCTGGGCAAGACCAGCCGCGACGACCTCCGCAACCCGCCGCCGCCCGACCTCCGCGGTGCGATGCGGCAGGCGGCGGGCCACGACCGGATCGCGCGGCTCTGGGCCGAGGGCTACGCCGACCTGTTCGCCGGACCTGTGGAGGATCTCGCTTCCGGGCTGGCCGCCGGCCAGCCGCTGCTCGACGCGATCGTGCGGTGCCAACTCATGCAGCTCGCCCGCGAGCCCGACACGCTCATCGCCCGGCGGCACGGCGGCGTGGTGGCCGCCGACGTCTCCCGCCGCGCGGCTGACGTGCTCGCCGCCGGCGCCGATTGGCGGGCCGCTGCGGCCCGGTTCGATGCCTCGCTGCGAGCGCCGCGGCGAGTGAACCCTGGCACGACGGCGGACCTGGTCGCCGCGGCGGTGTACATTCTGTTGCTGGACGGCCGGCTGCCCCACGACATCATCCTGGCCCAATCGCCTTGCATCCCACCGACGCCCGCTCCCGCATCATGACCACTCACGACGCACGATCCGAGGAACAGTTTCAGGTGCAGCTCCGGAAGGCGGTGCACGTCTTCTGCGCCGGCCACTTCATCACGCTCACCGACACGCTTTGCGAGGCCGTGCACGGCCACAACTGGACCGTGGGCGTCGATGTCGAAGGGACGCCCGGCCGTCACGGCATGGTCGTCGACTTCATCCAGCTCCGCGACCTCGTCACGGCCATCGTGTCGCGGCTCGATCACCGGATGCTCCTCCCCGACCACAACCCGCTGCTCGCTGTGACCACGGCCGCCGGCCCGACGGGCCGCCCCGAGACGACCGTGTCGTTCGGCGACCGCCGCTGGATTTTCCCGGCCGACGAATGCGTGATCCTGCCGGTAGCCAACACGACGGCCGAGTGGATCTCCCGCTGGATCGGCACGGAACTGATCGCGGCCCTCGCGGCGGCAGGCAGCCCCGTCACGGGCCGCATCCGGGTCGAGGTGGACGAGTGCCTCGGCCAGTCCGCCGTCTGGCAACGGGGAAGTGCGTGAGCCCGGCGAGGGGATCGACACGGTCGCCACTGCCGAACAATCCCCCGGCTTGCGTCTGGGGGCTTCCAGAAAACCGCTCCATACAAGCCCCCATGCGCACGCAGGGGGATCGCTCAGGCGTCGACGACGGCAAGCTTGCCGGCGGCCTCGAGCGCGAGCGAGAGCCCGCGGTCGCCCAGACGCACTCGCATGAGTCCCGCGCCGTCGGGATTGCGTTCGACCGCGCCGGTCGAGCCGAGCGTGAGACCACATTCCGTCAGGTAGCGCAAGAAAGCCGACGACTGATCGAGCACGCGGGCGAGCCGGAACCTCTCGCCAGCATGGCACTCTGCCAGCGATCGGGTGGCCGGAGCTGCATCAGCCGCGAGTGACTGGGCGTCGGCCCTCGGGATCGGGTCGCCGTGGGGATCGACGTCGGGGTGGCCGAGAAACACGTCGATGCGATCGATCAACAGATCGCTCACCGCGTGCTCCATGTGCTCGGCCTCGTCGTGCACCTCGTCCCAGCTCATGTCGAGCGTGCGCAGCAGAAAGAGCTCGATGAGCCGATGCCGGCGGATCATCCGCAGGGCGAGCACCCGCCCGGCCCGCGTCAGGGCCACGCCCTCGTAGCGGCGATGCGTGGCGAGCCGGGCTGCATCGAGTGTCTTCAGCATGCTCGTCACCGTTCCCGGCGCGACGCCGAGCGCCGTGGCGATCTGCCCCGTGGTGGCGGGCTTGCCGTCCTGGTCGGCGGTGATCTGAAAAATCGTCTTGACGTAGTTTTCGACCGTCAGGCTCGGCATGAATCAGGCTCGTCCGAGGGGCGCTTCAGTCACGGGGGCAGGGGCGAATCGGCCTCGCGGCCGGAGTGGAGGGCCACTCGTTGCCATCGCGGGATGGCCACAGCATTATGACGTGCACGGAGTGGGTCGCATGCAGCTCAATCAGGCGTCGTTCGAAATCGCGGAATCGCTCCGTGCCGATGCACCGCGTCACGGGGTCGAATGCCGCGACATCGCGGGCGTTCGGATCGTGGACTGCGGCGTGCGTGCCCCGGGCAACGAGGCAGCGGGGCTGGCGATGGCCCGCGCGGCGATGGGAGGCCTGGGAGAGGTGCGGCTCGAGGCCGAGGGCACGTCGGCGCTCGGATCGCTTTGGCCGGGCTGCCCGTGGCCGCTCATTACCGCGGCCAGCGACTCACCGGTCGCGGCCTGCCTGGCCGCACAATATGCCGGCTGGAAAGTGGCTGCCAAAAAATACTTCGCCATGGCGAGCGGTCCGATCCGCGCCGCCATCGGCCGCGAAGACCTGTTCGATCACATCGGCCTGCGGGAGCGGTCGGATGTCGCCGTGGGGCTCCTGGAGTCGTCTGCTCTCCCGCCCGAGGAGGTGTGCCTCCAACTGGCGACCGACGCCGGCGTGCAGCCCGAGAAACTCATCCTGCTCGTGGCCCGCACGGCGAGCATCGCCGGCACGGTGCAGATCATCGCCCGGTCGCTCGAGACCGCGCTCCACAAACTGCACGATCTCGGGTTCGATCTCGGTCGAATCCGCCGCGGCCGTGGCATCGCACCGCTGGCACCGGTGCCGACCGGCGACGACCTCGTGGCCATAGGCCGCACGAACGACGCGATCCTGTATGGCGGGCACGTCGTGCTCGAAGTCACGGGCTCGGATGCCAGTCTGGCCGATGTCGGCCCGCGGATGGTGAGCCGAGCCTCGGCGTCGTATGGCGAGCCGTTCATGCAGCTCTTCGAGCAGGCGGGTCGCGACTTCTACGCCCTCGATCCCGCCCTCTTCGCACCGGCGGCCGTGGATCTCGTCAATATCGAGACCGGTACGACCCAGCGGTTCGGCGGCCTCGCCCCCGACATCGTGGCCCGCTCCTTCGGCGCCGCCCCGCCGGGAGCCTGACACCATGTGGGTGGCGGTGCTCGGCGAACCCGCCGGCTGGCACGTGGGCCGGCTGACCGCCGCCCTCGCGGCCCGGGGGCATCGGGCATCGGTCGTCCGCTGGGCGGAGATGACCGCGGGCGTCGGCATCCCGAGGCCCTCCGACGGCTCCACGCTGAATGACCCCCGGGAGTGCTTCGGCCCGCAAGCCATGAGCGACGCCGACGCGATCCTCGTGCGGGGCATGCCCGGCGCAGCCGGCCCAGCACTCGGCGCAGCCGGCACACCCTCCGGCGCACCCGGCCACATGGCACGGCTCGAAGAAGTCGTGTTTCGCATGGACGCCCTCGGCCGGATCGCGTCCCGTGGCACCCGCGTCATGAATAGTCCGCGCAGCCTCGAGCTCGCGATCGACAAATATCTGTCGCTCGCCCGACTCGCCGCAGCCGGGCTGCCGGTGCCTCGCACCCGAGTCGTGCAGCATGTCACCCATGTGGCCGATGCGCGGGAGCAGCTCGGTGGCGACTGTGTGGTGAAGCCGCTCTTCGGTTCGCGGGGCCGCGGACTCCACCGGCTCGACAGTCACGATGCGGCGGCCGCCTGGCTCGACCTGCCTGACACCCGCGCGCGACCCGAACAGGTCGTCTACGTCCAAGAATTCATCCGCCATTCAGGCTGGGACGCTCGGATCTTCATCCTCGGCCCGCAGGTCTTCGCGATGCGGCGGCGAGCCGCTCCCGGCGATTGGCGAACGAACGTCGCCCGCGGCGGCTGCCCCGAGCCCTTCGACCCGCCCCCGGAATGGATCGATCTCGCTCGCCGGGCAGCAACGTCCCTGGAAACGGAAATCGCGGGCGTGGATCTCGTGCCGGCCGCCGACGGCAGCCCCCTGGTGCTGGAGGTCAACGCCGTCCCCGGCTGGCGGGCCCTGGAGACGGTGACCGGCGTGGACATCGCCACCGAAGTCGTTCGCCACCTGGAAACGACCGCCGGCTAGGCCCCGTGAGCGAGGCGAACTCAATCGGCCAAAACCGGCTCGCAGGCGGCATGAGTTGCCTCGCTGGCGGCCGCACGCCACGCTCGGCATCCTCACGCCGACCCGCTCGCCTCCCTCTTTCGATGCGCCGACCTGATCGCCTGCCGCTTCTGAAAAAAGCGATTTTTCCGGTTATTCCGGACAGGACACCTGGCACATGCGACTCGCCGAGCCTGCTCGCTTTCTAGGCAGCCGCCCCGCTGCCTTGTGGCCGGG
The DNA here is from genome assembly GCA_044370205.1 of Pirellulales bacterium. Lineage (GTDB taxonomy): Bacteria > Planctomycetota > Planctomycetia > Pirellulales > UBA1268 > QWPN01. The sequence continues at coordinate 7,034 of JBILVW010000023.1, forward strand.
CACGTCTGCCCAAAAAGAAGTCGCCTCCTGGCAGATCGCCGTAAGTCGTTGCTGTGCATGCACTTCATGCTGTCGCTTGACCATGGCCGCATGGTTTGGCGTTGCGGGCACCCGAGCCCCGCCCATCCTTTGCCACACGCCACGAACCGAGACCCATCCATGGCCGTCAAAGCTCCCGCCCCGTCCACCGGCACTCACGCCGCCACCGCCGTTCTCCAGGTTGCCGAACGGCTCTATGCCATGGACCCAGAGTGGGTCGTCTTCTTCCGTGAGGTGCTGGGGGTGGACGGCATCGTGCGGCGGACGTTCGGCGATGCCGACGCCCTGCTGCGGTTCGAGTGCTCGCCGCAATACGCCCGGATTCGGGAGATGCTCGACGCCCTGCGATCGAAGCAGCGCGACCTCCCCTCCGACCGCGAGGCCCAGCGGGTGGTCACGGTCCGCATGCCCCGCTCGCTCCACGAGACGCTCAAGGCCGAGGCCGACCAGTTCCGCGTGAGCATCAACACGCTCTGCATCTCGAAGCTGATGAAACTCCTCGATCAACAGGAACACCGCGACCTGACCGCCGGAACCGCGGTCAGTTCCGTCCGTACTCCCCGCTAGCCTCGACTTGAAAGCAGGCCAGGAGTGGACCTGTAAGCCGGGTTCTGTTCGCCGCGGCCCGAAGACCGCGGCGTGGCGACCATTTCTCTAGGACGGCGGTTGCCCGCCGCCTCCAGCAGCCGACCCGGAAGCGGGTGCGAGACGGGCCGCCTCGCGCCGACGACTGTTCCCGTAAGGGACCCCGCCGCCGGTCTTCTTCCTGCTTGGCCTTGCTCCCGATGGGGTTTGCCGAGCCAGACCGGTCGCCCGGCCTGCTGGTGAGCTCTTACCTCACCGTTTCACCCTTACCTGCGGAGCGGGCTCCGCCGGCGGTTTGCTTTCTGTGGCACTGTCCCTGGCCTTGCGGCCGGTGGGCGTTACCCACCATCGAGCCCTGTGGAGCCCGGACTTTCCTCCCGCACCGCCGGGATTGCCCCGAAGAGCCTCCGACGGGCCGGCGATCACCCGGTCCACTCCTGTCCTGCGAAACCAAGTGTACCACTCCAGCAATCGCAGGGCCGGCACGGTCTGCACGAGACCACCGCCTTGACCGTTTTACGCCGGGCGAATAATGTCCGTCGGAGTCGCGACAGCTGTCTGTGGTGGAGGAACGTCCTGTGTTCAATTTCGGCGAACTCATGCCGCTCGGCGGCGGAGATCCGATCCCCTTGCTCAAGGCCACGCTGGTCGTCGGCCGGCGTGAGAGCAGCGACATCGTGCTCCGCTTTCCAAACGTATCGGGCCAGCACTGCGAGCTCACCGTCGTCGACGGCTACTGGTTCGTGAAGGATCTCGGCAGCAGCAACGGAACCAAGGTGAATGGTTCGCGGATCACCGAGCAGCGGCTCGATCCTGGCGACACGCTCTCGGTCGCGAAGCACGAATTCGAGGTCATGTACGAGCCGGCTCGCCTCGGAGCCACGGCACCCCCGATCGAGGAGTCGCCCAAGGCGGGCCCCTTCAGCCGCTCGCTCCTGGAGGCTGCCGGCCTCGAGTCACGGCGGCCGGCCGAACGGCGGCCACAACGCTGACCGCACCATCAGCGGATGGCTTGCTACACTTTGTGCATGGGAGAACCACGCAAGGTTCGGATCGACTTTCGCAAGAATCGCAGTGTGCGCCGGCGTTCGGGCAATCTCACCCGCGCCCTTCGTGGTGACCCCGACGCCACAGTCGATCATCCGACGGGCGAGCGAATCTCCGGCAAGGGCGATCTCTCCCGGAAGCGAACGGTGGTCACGACCGCGGCCACTCCGGCCGACGTCGATGGCCTCGCCGTCGCTCCCGCCGGCCGCACGACCTGGCGCGGCCAGGTACTCAACGTGCACGGACTCGAAACGTTCGTTGCGGCGGACGCGGGACGGCTGGTCCGGTGCACGACCAGCCGCGTGCTTCGCAGCCTCGCCACCGATCAGCGACACCCGGTCTCTGCGGGTGATTGGGTGCTGGTTTCGGGTGACGGTGACACCGGCGTGATCCAGGCGGTCGAGCCGCGGCGGAGTTCGCTCTCGCGCGACAGCCGTGGCCGCCGGCACGTGATCGTGGCCAACGTCGATCAGGTGTTCATCGTCGGCAGCGCCGCCCAGCCCGACCTCAAGCCGGCGCTCATCGACCGCCTGCTCGTGGCGGCCGAGTCGGCCGGCATCCGGCCACTCATCTGCCTCAACAAAGCGGACCTCGTTCCGAACGGATCGCTCGTGCCGCTCGCCGGAGTGTTCGCCCGCATGGGCTACCCGGTCGTCATCTGCTCCTCGCGGACAGGCCTCGGTCTCGACCGGCTACGGGCCGGACTCCGCGGGCAGGTGACCGCCGTCGTGGGCCAGAGCGGCGTCGGGAAGTCGTCGCTCCTCAACGCGATCGACCCCGATCTCTCGCTGCCCGTCGCAGAGGTGAGCCGCGACAACGAGAAGGGTCGCCACACCACCACGACGGCGCGGCTGCTGCCGCATCGCTTCGGCGGCACGTTCGTCGACACACCGGGCGTGCGGCAGTTCGCCCTGTGGGAGACGGTGCCGGCGGAGGTGCCGAGCGCCTTCCGCGACATCCGCCCCGTGGCCAACCTCTGCCGGTTCCCCGACTGCACCCACACCCACGAGGCAGGCTGCGCCGTGAAAGATGCCGTGGCCGACGGGCTGCTCGACACGCGGCGCTGGGAGAGCTGCCGCCAGCTGGCGGGTGGAGACGCAGTCACGGCGGCCGACGATTCGGCCGACTGGCATTCGGAGGACGAGGGTTGAAGGACCGGGGCCGCACTACGGGCGTGCAGAGCGAGCGGGCGGTGCTCGTCGGCGTGTTCCTCGACGCGCCGGCCGATCCGGAGCATCCGCTCGACGAACTCGCCGGCCTCGCGTCAACCGCCGGGGCCGAGGTCGTCGCGGAGCTGACGCAGCGGCGTGACCGCCCCGACCAGACCACGTATCTCGGCAAGGGCAAGGTTCAGGAACTGCTCGCGCTGGTCGAGCACCACGACGCCGACGTCGTGATCTTCGACAACGACCTCTCCCCCGCCCAGACCAGGAACCTGGAGCAGGCGATCGAGGCGAAGGTGCTCGACCGCTCTGAAGTGATCCTCGACATCTTCGCGGCCCGGGCCCGGACGTACGAGGCTCGTCTCGCCGTCGAGCTCGCCCAGCTCGAATACTCGCTACCACGGCTCAAGCGAATGTGGACCCACCTCTCGCGGCTCAAGATGGGGATCGGCATGCGCGGCCCGGGCGAGAAGCAGCTCGAGGTGGACCGCCGGCTCGTCGAGAAGCGGATCCACGACCTTTCCCAGGAACTGCTCGCGATCCACGGCCGCCGCGAGCGGCAGGTGGCAGCCCGACACGACCACATGACGGTGTCGCTCGTGGGCTACACCAACGCCGGCAAGAGCACGCTGCTCAACGCGCTGACCGGCTCCGCCGAGCTCGCGGAAGACAAGCTCTTCGCCACGCTCGACACCCGCACCCGCCGGTGGCGGCTGCCGGGCTGGGGCCCGGTCCTGCTCAGCGACACGGTCGGCTTCATTCGTGATCTGCCCCACCGATTGATCGCGAGCTTCAAGGCGACCCTCGAGGAGACGCGCCAGGCCGACCTCCTCCTCCATGTGGCCGACGCCTCGAGCCCGCTGGTCGATGCCCAGATCGCGGCGGTCCGCAGCGTGCTCGAGGAGCTGGGCGTCGACGAGAAGGACACGCTGCTCGTGCTCAACAAGCTCGACGCCCTGCCCGATGCGGCGTCCCGCGACCGGCTGCTCGCGCGGTATCCGCACGCGATCGGCATCGCCGCCCGCACCGCCGCCGGCCTGCCGCAACTCGCCCGCGCCGTCAGCGACTGCCTCGGCCGCGGCTTCCGCAACGTCGATGTGCAGACCTCCGCCGGCAACGGCCGCCTGCTGGCCTGGCTCGGCCGGCATGGCGAGGTGCTCTCGCGGCAATTTCACGACGAGCAGGTGGTCGTCCACTGCCGGATTCCGGCCGCGTTGATCGGCCGGATCGATCCGGCCGAGGCGACCGTGCGGCCCCACACCCACCCGTCCGACCAACTCGCCGAGAGCCCGCTGGCGCACTCATGACCCGTCGGCCCATGCCCGCCTCGTTGCCTTCACGGCTGCACCGCGGCAGGCTGCGACATCTGGCAGGCATGCGGGTGCTCGTCACCGGCGGCTCGTCGGGCGTGGGGCGGGCGCTCGCGGTGCACCTCGCCGGCTGCGGCGCCCGCGTGCTCGCCACGGCGCGGCGAGCCGACCGCCTGGAGAGCCTCGCCCGTGAGGCTGCCCCTGGGGCGATCGTCACGGAGGCTGGCGACATCACGAACCCAGACTTCCGACAGCACCTCTGCGATGTCGCGGCCGAACGCCTCGGCGGCCTCGATGTCTGCGGCTGCGTGGCGGGTAGCGGCGCGGTCGGCCCGTTTCGCGACGCCGCGGCCGAGACGCTCGAACGCATCTTCGCGATCAATGTCCTCGCGCCGGCGGACCTCGTCCGCCGCTGCCTGCCGCTCCTGGAGGCGGGCAACGATCCGGCGGTCGTGCTCGTCGGCTCGATCCTCGGCTACCACCCGCTGCCGTGGCACGGCGAGTACTGCGCCGCCAAGGCGGCGGTCCGCTCGCTGGCCGGCACGCTGCGGATCGAACTGGCCCCGCACGGCATCGACGTGCTGCTCGCGAGTCTCGGCCCGACGCAGTCGGAGTTTTGGGAAGGCCTCGTGGCGGGCAAGCGGGCCTCGTGGTCGCGTGGCCGGCAGATGCCCGCGGCCCAGGCGGCAGCCGCGATCGTCCGCGGCCTCGAACGCCGTCGCGGTGAAATTCTTCCCGGCTGGCAGGCAAAGGGCTACGCTCTGGCGGCACGATTCATGCCCTGGCTCATCGATGCCGTCGCATCTCGACGCGTGCGGGCCACTGCCGAATCGCCTTCGACGCCGACCGCACCATGAACTCCATCGACGTCGCCTCCGAGCCCGAACTCTTCGCGGTCGCCTGCCCGAAGTGTGCCGCGGCGCTGGCAGTCAGCGACGAACTCGTCGACGATCTGGCGATTTGTCCCGTCTGCGACGGACGCTTTGTGGTACCCGAGCCCGCAATGCCCGCGCCGCCCCCGGCAGCCGGCGACTCGGTCGCCACGGAAGGCCCCTCCGCGGCGGCCGCGGATCCCGCCTGGCGGCAGATGGCCACGACGCTCGCCGAGTCGACCGCCCAGCCGGTGGAACGCCACCGTGACATGGAATTTCGCGAGCCCACGCTGACCGTCGAAACGGAGGACGGCACGCTCGAGATTCGGCGGCTCACCGACGAGGAGAAACGCACCCGCCGCACCCGCCGCAACCTGATCATGCTGCTCGTCGGTACCGTGATCCTGATCGTGATCACCGCCCTGCTCGGCCGTGACACGTCGAAGAAACGCTGACGCTACACCTGCTCGCCGAGGGCGAGCAGGTCTTCGGCGTCGAGGAAGGCATCGGGCTGGGAAAAAATTTTCCCGATCGCCGCCTTGTGGATCTTCATCTTGGTGCCACCGACGCCGAGCGCCCCGTAGACGACCGCGGCTCCGTCGGCCCGGGCCTTGTCGTTCGCGACGATCCCCTCGACGCCCGACGGGGGCACGGCATTGAGGTCGATGACCACCTTCGCCGCCCGGGCGACGGCCCGACCCGGCGCATCGAGCAGTTTCACTCCGGCCGCCCCGGCCGCCACGATCAGGTCGATCTGTTCGACGAGCTTCGCCAACGCCGAGTCTGGCCGCACCACGCCCGTCCATTCCACCGGCGACACGGCCGCCTGCGGCACGACCGCCGCGATCCGGCTGACGACCTCCTCGGCGCGGCTGAGGTTCCGCGAAGCCACGCTCACCGCCGCGCCGCGGCGGGCGAGCAGCCGCGCGACCCGTTGGCCCACAGGCCCGGTTCCGCCGAGCACGAGCGCCCGGCACTGTGGCTTCTCGCCAGGCTGCAGCGGCAGATGTCGGGCGGCGGCCACGACGGCCGCGGCCGCGGTGGTGTTGGCCCCCGATGGATCGACGAGCACGCCCATCCGCACCGGCCCGAAGAACGTCTCGCGGACCCGCGCCGCGACCGCCTCGGCCGTCGGCACGTCGGAGCCGCCGATGAAGATCGCCGTCGAGGCGAGGTCCGCGCCGCCGCGGGTGAACATCCCGCCGTGCACGAGCGGCACCACGTTCTCTGGCGTCACTCCACCGTGGCGGAGCAGCACGTCGGCCCCGGCATCGATGGCCACGACGGCATCGAACGTGCTCGGCTGCGGATCACAATCGAGCTGAATCAGAATTCGCTTCGGCATGAACGGAACCCGCGGCAGCACAAGGCGACGGGGGCCATGAATGGCCCCCGTCGCCTTGAAACTAGAAGCCCTTGAAGGGGTGCGCGGCCTTGTCCTTGCCGGCGAGCATCTCGTCCACCGAGGGCTTGCCCTTCATCGCGTTGGAGATGGCGTCCACCGTGGCCTTGTAGTTGTAGTCGTAGATCTTCTTGTCGTCGGCGGCGAGCCAGTGGATGAACACGCCGCACACGATCACGAGGTTCTCGGCGTCGCTCTTCGGGATCACGCCCGAGGCCACGCTGTCGGCGACGGCCTTGGCCACGGCGGCCTGGGCGGGTCCGAACATCTGCACGGCCTGCTTGGCCCCCTTGATCGTGACCTTGGTAATCATGACCGTCGCGGGCTTCACGGCGAGGTTGGGGGTGAGCACGGCGAGCAGGTTCGAGTGGCCTTCGCTCTGGCGGGCCAGGGCATTGGCAAACGCCACGCCGACCGGGCCGTCCTTGCTGCCGATCAGCAGATCGATATGGGCGATCTCGTTGCCGTCACCCGCCAGCGCTTCACCAATGAACATCGACATCGTGTGACTCTCCCGGAGTATGGAATTTTGCCTCGAAACTCGGCGGCAGGATACCATTTTCGCTCATGACGACAAGCCGATGCCCCCCCCGGCCGAACCTGATCGTCGTGGGCGCGAGCGTTCGGGCCTTCGGATGTTCGGCCCAGCGAGTCGGCTGGTCGGTGCATGCCGCCGACCTGTTCGGCGACGCCGACCTGCGGGCGGTCGCCACGACCACGGTGGCCGCGACCGAAATCGTGGGCCCATATCCGGCGAGCCTCGTCGCTGCCGTCGAGGGATTTCCGCGCGCACCGTGGTGTTACACCGGGGCACTCGAGAACCATCCGCAGGTGATCGCCACGCTGGCTGCGGCGCGTCCACTCCTCGGCGCATCACCTGACGCGGCCCGCAGCGTCCGCGACCATCACCGGCTGGCCGACGTGGTCCGCAGCGTGGGAATCGGTTTTCCGAAGACCTTCTCCGACCCGTCGAAAGCGCCCCGCGACGGCACGTACCTCGTGAAGCCTCTGGCCTCGGCCGGCGGACGCGGCATCGCCCGCTGGAATCCCGCGGCTGGCCTCGGCGCTGTGGATGCCCACGTGTGGCAGCAGTGGATCAATGGCGAGTCCTGGGCGGCTGCCTTCGTGATCGATCGGCTCGGTCGCCCGCGGCTGTGGGGAACGAGCCGGCAGTTGGTGGGCCTCGAATGGTGCCATGCGCGACCCTTTGCGTATTGCGGATCAGTCGACGTATCGCTGCCGACGCTCGCCCCGCCACTGCGCCACCAGCTCGACCGGCTCGGGCAGGCGCTGGCCGATGCCTTCGGCACCGACGGACTCGTCGGCCTCATCGGCGTCGATCTCGTCGTCGATCCTGCCGGCCGCCTGCACGTGATCGAAATCAACCCGCGGCCGACGGCCTCGATGGAGCTCGTCGAGCGGGCCACCGGGGAATCGCTGGCCGCCGTGCACCTGACGGCCTGCGGCGGCGAGCCACCGCCGACGGCGGATGCCCGTCCGACGACCACGGTCTGGGGCAAGGCCGTGCTCTTCGCGCCGCTCGATCTGCGGATCGACACGGCTCACGTCGCCGCCATGCAGTCGGCCTGTCTCCCGGCCCTCGATGCGGAGCGTGACTGGCCGTCGCTGGCC
>JBILVW010000214.1:0-5365 GCA_044370205.1 Pirellulales bacterium
CGGCACGTCGATCTCCTCCGGAGCGCCGCTGATCACGATCTTCGCCGCCGGCGATGCACACGCGGACGTACTCGATCGACTGCGGCGGCGCGCCGCGGCGGTCGATGCGGTCGTCTCAGCCTGCCAGCCGGCGGGGCATTGAGATCTCTGACTCGGCCTCGAGCGAGAACTCCATCAGATACGCGTCTTCCGTCGTATCCTGATAGAAGTCCTTGAGCACGGAGGTCGCCCGAAAGCCGGCGGTCCGAAAGAACAGCTGCGCGGGCAGATTCGTCTCTCGCACCTCGAGCGCGATGCGACTGCGCCGCTCGGGGGCCAGTTTGGCGACGAGCTTTCGCAGCATTTGCGTGCCGATCCCGAGCCGGCGGTGCGACCGCAGCACGGCGAAATTCAGCACCTGGAGCCGCGAGCGGTGCAGCTCGTAGATCATGAACGCCACGACCGAGTCGGCGTACTCGGCCACCATGCCGATGCAGTTCCGCTGCCTCAGACAACGGGTGAAATCCTCGTCCGACCAGGGAAACTCGAACGCCTCCCGTTCGATCGTGAGAACCTCGGGCATGTCGCGGCGGATCATCCAGCGCACATGGATGCCGGCCAGGGTGGTCGACGGGAATGTCACGGTCCGTTCTCCAGCGGTCGGTGCGGTCATGGGCGGCGAACCCTAGCAACCCTCCCGTCGGGCACCAAGCCATCATTTCTCCGACCCAATACACATCTTGACCACCGCGAGGCTCACACCTACTTTCCCGCCTCCCATGTCCCCACGCCCCGCAACCCGAGCCTGTTCGCTTGCCGCCGCATTGGCCGCCGCCGCGTTCGTCGGCTGCGCCGGCTCGGCGATCCGCAGCCAGTCGCCCGAGATCGAGGCGCTCGCGAAGCTCGAGGCCAGCACCCGGCTCGTCGGCGATTACGCGGTCCCGTGGGGATTGGGCACGAAGCGAATCGAGCATGCGGCGCTCGTCACGGGTCTGGCGAACACCGGCAGCGACCCGCCGCCGGGACCGCAGCGGCAGGTGCTCCTGGCGGACATGCAATCCCGAGGCGTGGTCGAGCCCAACCGGCTGCTGGCCTCTCCCGGAACATCGCTCGTGTGGGTGCACGGCTATCTGCCGCCGGGCGTCCGCAAGGGCGATCGCTTCGACATCTATCTCGAGGTGCCCCCCGACAACGAGACGACGAGCCTCGAAGGGGGCTGGCTGATGGAAACTCGACTCGCGGAGATGGCGGTGCTCGGCAACACGATCCGCGACGGTCACGAACTCGGTCTCGCGACGGGGCCCGTGCTCGTCGATCCGGTGGCCGACGGCACCCGGGACTCGAAATCGAAGCTGCGGGCCCGCGTACCCGGTGGCGGCATCTCGCTCACCGACCGCGAGCTGGGCCTCGTGCTGTCGTCGGAAAACCGCTCGTTCGCGATGTCGAAGCGGCTGGGCGACTGGATCAACCGGCGGTTCCACGCCGTGATCAAGGGCTCCAAGCGGGGCGTCGCCACGCCGCGAACCGACCGTTACATCGCCTTGGACGTGCCCCCCGTGTATCGCCACAACCTGATCCGCTATCTGAGGGTCGTGCAGAGCGTGGCGGTGATCGAGCCGCCCGAAGGCCGGCACTCGCGGCTCCAGCTGCTCTCGCGGCAGCTCGCTGACCCGGTTACCGCCCCGACGGCCGCCCTGCGGCTCGAGGCGATCGGGAAGGACGCGATCCCCACGCTTCGCGAGGCGCTCGACTCGAAGGATTCCGAAATCAGGTTCGCCGCCGCGGAGGCTCTCGCCTATCTCGGCGAATCGGTCGCCGCGCCGCAGCTCGCCGAGGCGGCCCGCACGCTCCGCAGCGCCCGTCCCGCCGCCCTGGCCGCACTCGGCGTGCTCGACGACGCCAACGGCATCGATGCCCTGCAGACACTGCTGGCGAGTTCGAGCGCGGAAACCCGCTACGGCGCCTTCCGCGCCCTCTGGAGGATGGACCGCAACCTGCCTCTCGTTCGGGGTGAGCGGCTCGGAGACGCCTGCTCGCTGCACGTACTCGACGTGAAGGGCCCGCCGCTGGTGCACGTCACGCGGAGCTATCGTCCGGAGCTCGTGTTCTTCGGCACCGATCATCCGGTCGCCGACGGGCTGCGAGCGGAGGCCGGCTCGTCGATCGTGGTCGTCGTCGAAGGGCCACTCGCTCGCGTCAGCCGGTTCGCGGCGGGCGAGCGTGATCAGACGTCGGAGGTCGATGCGACCGCCGACGCGATCGTACGGGCCATCGTCGAATCGGGAGGCACCTATCCCGACGCAGTCCAGTTCCTGCAACAGGCCAGCGCCCGACACGCCCTCTCCAGCCGGCTGGCCTTCGATGCCGTGCCCCACGACTTCGACGGCCGCGAGAGCATCCACGAGGAGGCGTCCCGACAAGCGCGCGACATCCCCGCGGACGACGACGATTCGACTGCGTCCGCCCGCGGGGAACCGCTCGCGGACGAGGCCTCATGACCAGGCTCAAGGCCCTGGAACTCTTCGGCTTCAAGAGCTTCGCCGACCGCACCCGGTTCGAGTTTCCCGAGGGGATTACCGTCGTCGTCGGTCCGAACGGCTCGGGCAAGTCGAACGTCGTCGATGCCATCAAGTGGGTGCTCGGCGAGCAGTCGGTCCGCAGCCTTCGCGGCAAGGAGATGACCGACGTCATCTTCGCGGGGTCGCAGAGCCGCAAGCCGCTCAACTATGCGGAAGTCTCGCTGATCTTCGACAACGCGGCCGGCGATCTGCCCGCATCGACGCCCGACGTGCAGATCACCCGCCGCGTGCAGCGGAGCGGCGAGAGCGAATACCTGATCAACGGCGAGACCTCCCGCCTTCGGGACATCCGCGAACTCTTCTCCGGCACGGGCGCGGCGACGGAGGCCTACAGCGTGATCGAGCAGGGCCGCGTCGATGCCCTGCTCGTCGCGTCGGGCCGCGACCGTCGGGCCGTGTTCGAGGAGGCGGCCGGCATCACCAAGTTTCGCACCCGCCGGGCCGAGGCCCTGCGCCGCCTGGAACGGGCCGAGCTCAACCGGCAGCGGCTCGCCGACATCGTCGGCGAGGTGGCGAGCCGACTCGAGACGGTGAAGCACCAGGCGGCCCGTGCGCGCCGCTGGCGGCAGATGACCGATCGGCTGCGGGCCCTGCGGCTCGACGCCGCAGGCCGCGACCTTGCCGACGTCGACGCCGCGGTGGTGGCGGTCGATGCCGCCCTGACGGCCGTGCGGCTGGAACTCGCCCGCGTCGAGGCGGACGGTCTCGCGGCCGCCGAGGAAACCGCCGTCGTCACGGCGACACTCGAGTCGCTCACCCCGCAGCTGGCCGCGGCTCGCGCCGCCGTCGCCGGCGACGCCCAGCGGGCCGCTGCAGCCGAAGCGATGCTCGCGCTGCTGAGAGCCCGTCGCGGCGACCTCGAACGCGAGATGGGCCAGGCGAAGGCCCGAGTCGCAGCGGCATGGCAGGACGAGCGGCTGGCAGCCGCCGTCCGCGCCGAGGCTGAACGGGCGATCGACACGCTGGCGGCGGAGCTGAACGATCGTGCCGCCCGGCTCGCCGGCTGCGAGCGCTCCGCGGCTGGCTCGCATGACGACGCCGACACCTCCCGTGACCGACTCGCGGCCACCACCCGTGGCCTCGACGAGTGTCGACAGGATCGGCTGCGGCAGGAGGCCGCGTGCGGCTTCGTGGAGACGCATGCGGCCGAGGCGCGGGCCGCGGCCGAAGCCGCCCGCACCGCCGTCGATACCGCCCGACTTCAGCATGCTCGGGTCTCCGAGAACCTCGCAGCCTGCGAGGGCAATCTCGCGTCGCTCGCCGCCCGCGCCACGTCCGCCAGCCGCCAGGTCGAGGAACTCGAAGCGGCCCAGCGGGATCGGGCGGAGGCGATCCACTCGGCCTGGCACGAACTGGCCGGCTGGCAGGCGAAGCTCGAAGCGAGCCGCGAACGAACCACGGTGCTTCGCGAACTGGTCGATCGGCAGGACGGCCTCTCCGATGCCGCACGCCGGCTGCTGGCGTCGGATTCACCCGCCGTGCCGGGGCTGGCAGGAACGCTCGCCGACCTCGTCGTCGCCAGCGTCACCTGGGCTCCGATGGTCGATGCCGCCCTCGGGGCCCTCGGCCATAACGTCGCCCAGAGTCTGGTGATCGACGCACTCGACGAGGCGGTGCGCTGGCACGCCGAATGGGCCGCGACCGATGCCGGCCGAGACGTCCTCGCCGTCGGGGGACGGATCGGGTTCCTGGCAACCGACACCCTCCGGCCGCTGGCCGCATTCGAGCTTTCGCCTCAGCCCGGCATCGTCGGCCGGCTCGATCGCCTGCTCACGGCCGACCTGGCTTCGTCGGGAACTGGCGGCGACGAGCGACAGGCCCGCCTGCTCGAAAGCCTGCTCGGTCGCGTCTGGATCGTCGAGCGGATCGAGCATGCCCTGCCGCTTCTGGCCTCCGCTCCGGCGGGCACGCTGTTCGTGTCGCAAGACGGGCACTGCCTGTCGGCCGAGGGCAGCTTCGAGATCGGCACACCGGCGGCGGCCTCCGGACTCGTCGCCAGGCGTGCCGAACTCCGGGCCACCGAACTGCGGCGTGACGAACTGGCCCGTACGGTCGCGGAACGAGAGGCCGCGATCACGGCGCTTCAGGAAGCCGCCACCGCGCTCAAGGCCGATCTCCGCCAGGCGTTGGCCCGTCGTCAGGAGGCCATCGAGACCCAGACATCCTCCCGAGCCCAACTCGACCGCGTGCACCGCGAACGCGACGCCGCAGCGGCGGTCATCGCCACCGCCGAACGCGACCTGCGAAACGCCGATGAGCGGGCCATCGCCGCCGCGTCGGAATTGGAATCCGCCCGCACGGCCCTGGCCGACACCGAGCCCCGCCTGGCCGCGGCGCTCGACGCGGTCCGCGACGCCCAGGCTGCGGTCGACACCGTCGAGCGCAGCCGGAGCGAACTCGTCGACGAGATCCAGCGGTTGCGAATCGATCAGGCGACCGCCACGGAGAAGCTCGCCCGCAGCCGCGACGCGGTCGCCACTCGGGCAGCCGCCCACGAGGCTCGCACCGCCGACGTGGCCGCGGCTGCGGCCCATCTTCAGGACACGGAACGGCGGCTCGACGACCACGATCTCGACCTGCTGGCGGCGACCGCGTCCCACGCCGAGGCCATGGCCGCGCTCGAACGAACCACCGCGGCGGTCGTCGCGGCCGAAGGCGAGGCCCTGGCGCTCGACGAGCGGCGGCGCACCGCTTCGCAGTCGCTCGACGAGGCCCGAGCCACGACCGCGCGGCTCGCCGAGGCGGCGCATGCCCGTGAGCTGGAAGCGGGCGAGGCCCGACACCGGGGGGCCCGGAAAGTCGAGCGG
>JBILVW010000176.1:0-6113 GCA_044370205.1 Pirellulales bacterium
ACATCCGGGGCCGGAAACTCTAGGATCCGGGCCGACCCGATCGTGGGAAATGCCTCGCGGGTCCTTTGTGCGTAGGGTTCCTCATGTCTTGGACAGTTGTTGCCGCCGTGTCTGCCGACGCATCGACCTGGTGGCTGTGGTGCGCCCTGTCGATCGTCCCGGACGCCCTGCTCGTCGCCGGCCTCGTGGCGCTCTGGCGGCTCCTCGCCCGGAATCGGCGGGAGTTCGCCGAGGCGATCGCGACCGAACGGCTGCGGATCCTCGACGCCGAGTCTCTGGCGGAGCGGGGTCTCGAGCGCCGAGCCCGCACCGACGAACTGACACGGCTGCTCAACCGCAAGGAATTGATGGACAGGCTCGGCAGCCTCCTGAAGCACGGCGAACGTGACCTGGCCGTGCTGTTGTGCGACATCGACCGCTTCAAGAAGGTCAACGACACCCATGGCCACGCCGCCGGCGACGCCGTGCTCCGGGCCATCGGCGACCGGATCCGTGGCTGCCTCCGCACGCACGACGACCTCGGCGCGCGGATCGGGGGCGACGAACTCGTGGTCGTGCTCCGCGGCGTGCACGGGCTGGGCGAAGCGACGCAGGCGGCGGAGCGGCTGCGGTGCTCGGCGGCCGAGCCGATCCCTTTCGACGGTGGCACGGTCGCGGTCACCCTCAGCATCGGCGTGACGCTCGCCCTGCCCCACGAGGGTCTCGACCCGCTGCTGGCCCGGGCCGACGACGCGATGTATCAGGCCAAGGAGCTGGGACAAAACCGCGTCGCCGCCATCCCGCCGCCGATCATGACACCAACGGCAGCGCCGAGATCACCCCGTCGCCCCCCATGATGATTTCGTTGGTCAGGCTGGATGACGCACGGATCTTCGCCAGATCCTCGTCGAGCACCCATGACGCATACGCCGCGTTCACGAGGCTCTCCCGCGAATCGAGGGCGTCGCTCGTGATGTCCCAGAACATCATCCCGCCGAGGCCGATGTCCTCCGCCCATTGGGCCCGCTGGGCGATCGAGGTCGGCGTCTCGAAGGAGCTGTAAATGCCCTGCGACTGGTTGTAGACGTAGGCCGCCTGGGCGGTGTCGTCCCAGTAGAGCTTCCAGCCGCTGGTGGGATCCTGCACCTGCGCGAGGAGATCCTTGTAGTCGTAGACCCCCTTCTCGAATGTGCCCGGGGCGGCGCCCGAGGACTGTTCCGCGAAGCCGCCGTCGCCGCCGTCGGCCACGCCGCTCCAGCTCCGCGTGTAGAGCGGGGCTCCGAGCACGATCTTGCCGGCAGGCACGCCAGCCGCGAGGTACAGGCCGACGGCCGACTTCACGTCGTAGCGATCAGCATCGCCGGTGAAGGCCGCCTGGTGGCCGGTCGTGTTCTCCCACGTGCCGTGGAAGTCGTAGGCCATCAGGTTGAAGTGGTCGACGAAGGGGGTGAGTCCCTGCAGATTGAAGGTCGCGATCTTGTCATAGCCTGCCGGCGATGCCACGGAGATGCCGTAGCGGCGGCCGAGCTGGCTCCCGAGCGCGTCGAACTTCTGGCGAACGAGCTGCAGCAGTGAGGCGTAGTTCGCCCCGTCGCTCCCGCTGACCGAGTTGCTGGCCTCACCGCCCCCGCCCGGATACTCCCAGTCGAAGTCGATGCCGTCGAACATCCGGTAGGTGTCGAGGAACTTCACGAGCGAGTTCGCGAAGGTCTCCCGGCCCGCCGCGGTGGAGCAGACGGTACTGAAGTGGTCGGAGAGCGTCCAGCCGCCCACCGCGATGCTCACCCGCATGTGCGGATACTTCTCCTTGAGCTGGGCGAGCTGGTTGAAGTTGCCCCACACGGTCTGCGAGGCCCGCGGGTCACCCGGCGGGTAGTACCACTGGTCGGCCTCGCCGGAGACCGACTCATCGGCGGCGAACCGCTTCTCGAGCGACGCATAGCTGTCGGTGATTGCCACCGTGCCGTCGCGCGTGAGATCAAGGAATGAGTAGATGAGGTGGTTGAGCTTGTCGCCGGGCACGTCGGCCACCTGGAACTTTCGGCCGTAGATTCCCCACTCGGGGAAGTAGGCCGCCAGCACCGTGTCGGTCGCGGCGATCGGGAGGGCGGCGCCCGGAGTGGGGGTCGGAGTCGGGACGGGGCTCGGTGTGGGCGCAGGAGTCGGAGTCGGAGTGGGGGTGGGAGTAGGCGTCGGAGTTGGCGTCGGGGTGGGCGCGGGTGTCGGAGTCGGTGTCGGAGTCGGTGTCGGTGTCGGGGCGGGCGTTGGTGCCGGCGCGACTGTCACGCCGACGAGCGTGAGGTTGCGAAGCACGGCGCCGGCCCCGCCGGGGCTCGCGCCGAAACCGAAGTTGGCGGAGGCCCCGGGGGCGAGTGAGCCGTTCCACGACGCCGCCTTCACGGTGTACTTCGAGCCCACGCGAGACGCGATCATGCCGTTCCAGAGACTGGAGATCTGACCGTCGAAGTCGAACGTCACCGTCCAGTCGGAAAGCGTGGTCGAGCCGGTGTTCGTGACGGTCACGTCGCCGTTGAAGCCCGTGCCCCAATCGGATGTGACCTTGAACTGCACCGAGCCGGACGGGCTCGGGGCGGGCGTGGGGCTCGGCGTCGGAGTCGGAGTGGGCGTCGGAGTGGGCGTCGGCGCGGGTGTGGGCGCGGGTGTGGGCGTCGGACTGGGAGCCGGGGCCGTGGCGAGCACGCCGGAGATGTAGGCCGTCGCCGACGGATCCTTGCAGGTGAAGTTGGCCACCGTGAGCTGGGCCAGGGGCACGCCAGCCAGACGGTACGACTGCTGCATCGCCGGGATGCTCAACACGGCGCTCCCCGATTCCTCGACGAGCCGCAGCTCGCCGCCGCTGAACCAGTCGAGCGCCAGCACGTCGGCCTTCGGATTGAAGTCGTTGATCGTGCGGTTCTCGTTCCACGCCCAGGTGATCGTGAACGTCCGCGGCGCGGCCGTCGTGTAGGCCGCCGGCTCAGCGACCGTTGTCGCCGTCGCGAGGTCG
Organism: Pirellulales bacterium; assembly: GCA_044370205.1. Classification (GTDB taxonomy): domain Bacteria; phylum Planctomycetota; class Planctomycetia; order Pirellulales; family UBA1268; genus QWPN01. Next base: position 2,987 of record JBILVW010000176.1, read on the forward strand.
CCGGTCGTCGTCGACATCAGCGCCCGCGCCTCGAGCGACTCGTGGTTGAGCCGGCCGCCGGCCCGTCGCAGCACGCGGTCGAACTGCCGGGCGTGGCTGCGGCGGAGCTGCCGCGTGGGGAGCTGGCGGATCAGCGAGCGGAAGAGATCGTGCGTGTTCATCGTGGCGCCTCCGGCGTGTCGTTCGTACGTGCGTCATCGCGCGTCATTTGGGATCGATACGCCGCTGCATTCGCGCTGGATCGCGCAGGGAGCCATGGCGCGCCGGGATTTCACGCGGATTTCATGGGGCGTTCATGAACCGTTCATCGACGGCTCACGCCGCGTTCATCGGGGCCACCGCGGGCCAGTCAGGCCGCGGCGGGGAAGGAGAGCGTGAACGTCGCGCCGCCCCCAGGCGTGGGCTCGTACACGAGATCACCGCCATGGCTCCTGATGATGCGGCGGGAGAGCGCGAGGCCGATGCCGTGGCCACCGGTGGGCCTGCCGGTGTGGAAGTGCTCGAAGAGTCTCGCCGCGTCGGCGGCCGCGACGCCCGTGCCGTGATCGACGACCGACACGCGGCAGCTGGTCGCATCGTCCGACACCACGAACTCGATCCGACCACCGGCCGGGCTGTGATCGACGGCGTTGACGAGCAGGTTCACGAACACCTCCTCGAGAAGCGCCGGGTCGCCCTGCACGACGAGGCCTTCGGGCGGCACGGCGAGCACCACGCCGCGGGCCCTGGCCCGTGCGGCCACCCGCTCGATGGCGGCCCCGACGATCGGCTCGAGATCGACTCGCGCCAACCGCGCCGGGTCGAGCGCTGCCGACCGCGACCAGGTGAGCAGCGTCTCGCAGAGCCCCTCGATCCGCCGGGCGAGGCCGTCCACACGGTCGAGCGACGCCGCGAGCTCTGTAGCCGGCCGCGGTGCCCGGGCCGCGGCCTCGGTCTCGAGCAGAATCGTGTGCACCGGGTTCATGAGCTGGTGGGCCACATCGGCGTTGAACCGCGACTGCGCCACGCGGATCGCGTCGAGTCGATCGAGCATGTCGTTGAGCGTGCCGGCCATCTCCGAGAATTCGGCGTCGATGCTGGCGACGTCGATCCGCTCGTCGAACCGGCCCGCGCGGATCCGCCGGGCGGTGGCCGTGACGTTGACCAGCGGCCGGAACGCCCGCGACAGCGCCAGCCACGCCACGCCGAGCACGACCGGCAGCCAGATCACGATCGTGAGCAGCTGGTAGCGGCCCGTGGCCCGCGTGGCCGCCACGAGGGGCGCGAGGGGCGTACCGACGACGAGCACCGTGTCGTGGCCGCCGGCCGTCGCGGCGAGCCGGTGGCCGCCATCGGCCGTGGTCCAGACCGCATCGCCGGCGTCGACCCGGGCGGGATCACAGGAGATGCCGGGAGGCAGGTCGAGATCGTCGACGAGCGTGCCGTCGCGTTTCCAGACGCCGGCAAACCAGCGAAAGGGCCCTGGATCGGCCGTCGGCTCGAGCGCGGGAAGCGGCACACCGAGAATCCGCGGCGCGGCCCAGCCCGGCGACGAGGGAAGGTCGTCCAGAAACCGCCGGTCGGCTCGCGCCAGAGGGTCGAGCAGCGTGTCCGGGGCGAACCGCTCCTCGGCCTTGAGCGCCGCCAGCCGCGACCAGAGCTGCACGTCGAGGTCGCGGGCGAGCATGTCCACCGTCGCCCGGTAGTGGCTAGCCCGCAGGGCGACGCCGCCGATGACGACGAACGTGCCGAACCAGATGGCGAACCGGCGGCGCAGCGACGGGCGGCCCGATGTGGCCGAGTGGTCAGCCATCGATGATGAACCCCTGGCCGCGCCGGGTCTTGATCAGGTCGTGGCCGAGCTTTTTGCGGAGCCGCAGGACGATCACGTCAACGACGTTGCTCACCAAGTCCTCCGGCGGCGACTCCCCCGGGTGGATCGCTTCCTCGAGCGCCGCCCGGGTGACGATCCGGCCGCGGTGGCGGGCGAGGCAGCCGAGGATGGTGAACTCCTGGGCCGTGAGCGGCACGGCCACGCCCGCGCGGCTCGCCGACCGCGACAGGAAGTCAATCGTGACCTCGCCGATGGCGAGGGCGTCGGCGGCATCGCCATCGCTGCGGCGGAGCACGGCGCGGATGCGGGCGACGAGCTCGCGGACCGTGAAGGGCTTCACGAGGTAGTCGTCGGCGCCGCGGTCGAGCGCGGCCACACGGTCGTCTTCTTCCCGCTTTGCGGAGACGACGACCACTGGCACGTCGCTCACCCGCCGGAGCCGCTCGAGCACCTGCTCGCCCTCGAGCCCGGGCAGCCGCAGGTCGAGCACGACGAGATCGGGGGCATCGCGGACCGCCGCCTCGAGCCCGACCATGCCGTCGGCCGCCTCGATGACCTCGAATCCCGCCTCCCGGAGGCCCTGGGCCACGGCGCGGCGTGCCGCCTCCTCGTCATCGACGACGAGCACCCGAGCGACGGCGGCGACGGATCCCTGCGGCACACCGTCACCATACCACCCGGAAAAATAGGGACGGGAGCGAATTTTTCGGGGGGATCGCCTTCCCATAGAAGCCCCCAGGCGCAAGCCGGGGGATAATGCGGGCCGTTTCGGGATGGACGCCGTATTGTCCCCATGCTTGCGCATGCGGGCTTTTATTCGCTCCCGTCCCCATTTTTCCATTCGGCGAGCCGCTGCATGAGCACGTAGAACACCGGCACGAAGAAGACCGCGAGGACGGTGGCGGCGATCATCCCGCCGAACACGGCCGTGCCCAGCGACCGGCGGCTGGCGGCCCCGGCGCCCGTGGCATAGAGCAGCGGCACGATGCCGAGGATGAAGGCGAACGAGGTCATCAGGATCGGCCGAAACCGCAGCCGCGAGGCCTCGACCGCCGCCTCCGTGATCGACCGGCCCTTGCCCCGCAGCTCGCGGGCGAACTCCACGATCAAAATCGCGTTCTTGCTCGCCAGCGCGATGATCAGCACGATCCCGATCTGGGTGTAGATGTTGTTGTCCATGCCCCGTGCGGCCACCGCCGCCACAGTGCCGAGCAGCGCCAGCGGCACCACCATGATCACCGCCGCCGGCATCAACCAACTCTCATACTGCGCAGCGAGCACGAGATAGACCATCACCACCGCGAGCGCGAACAC
>JBILVW010000177.1:0-6087 GCA_044370205.1 Pirellulales bacterium
TTTCAGTTTCACCCGTGCAAGCGTGTGGTTTCGGACAAAGTCAAAACGGTCTCGGCACCGTTTGCGAATCGTCTCGTTGTGCCCGTTGTGGGGTTAACCCCATAACCGCTCTGACCTCACTTTCCATAGCCTTGGGAGCCACCCGCCCACCCTTTTTTGGGATGGAGGTGTTGCCCCCAGGATCACAGCGGGAGAAACTCCACCCGATTCCGCATGTCATCGAGCGAGATCAGCGTGGCAATGAGTGCCAGATCGTGGACCGCACCCCCGATGGTGACCCGCAACTGGTGACCATAGACCATTCCGGCAAAGTCTCGATGCTGACGCTGCCAGTCGGCAGCCAATACGAGAAAATCCCGATCTTGTGTGAACACGACGCGCCCAAGCTCAAAGGCCCTTTCCAAAAGCCGGTCATCGCCCCAGTCGGCTCGTCCGTCCTCTTGCGCCGTAAGTACGTCGATCTGCCGTTGCCGTAAGCCAACAGCTATGGCCACCGGCACATGGTGGTCCAGATAGAAGGAGAGGCTCACAGCCGCCGAGAACCCTGGAGTTTCGCTCGAATCGTAGAGGCACCCTGCTGGGCCGCAAGCCTGTCCACGTCGCTCAGTTGCTCACGAATGTCGGCGTCGAAAGCTTCTTGGTGATCGTGGTAATACGTGAGTGCCGCATAAATCTGACTCAGTGTCAGATGGGGGTGTTGTCGCTGGATTTCCTCCGCATCCCAGTGATGGGCAAGACGGTCAAGAGCGATCTCTATGACTTTTGTGCGGGTGCCTTCGACAAAAGGCACACCGGCGGGAGAAATGTCGATGTGCGGGTATGAGACTGTTGCCATAGGGGCGGGACTCCAGATCATGGCACCATTCAGAACGATGCTCAATATTTTACCCAGCAGTGGCACCACCCACCCACAAATCATCAAAAACAACTAGGCCCGGTGTGATTCGAACACACGACCAAGGGATTATGAGTGCAGACAATGGCGTTGAGTAGGGTTCGGTCGTTATCGAATTATGCGTGGGTGCCGAGTGAAAGCAGGGTGGCATCGGGCTGGCATGGCCAACACGGATGCGAGTTTCCTGACTTTTCTTCTGACTCCCTAGCCCCGGCCGCCATTGGCGAGGTTGTGTCACCAATGGCCAACACAGCCGTGCCGCGTAAACACAGAGGGGAGCAGGCCCGTGGTGGCAACCCGCTCCCCTCTCGTTGGAATCACGTTGGCTCGTTCGCGTCAGGCCCGCCTGCGACGGCGGAACAGCGAATAGCCGCCGCAGGCCAGACCGGCGAGGGCGAGGCAATAGGTGGAGGGTTCGGGGACGGCAACCGGAGCAGCGAGGCGGAATCCCGCATAGCCGAGATCGGCGGCGGCGGCTGGCTGGGAGCGTCGCGACGACTGCAGATTGAACCAAATGTCGAACCAGTTGCCGCCACGCACCCCGCCTCCATTGCCGATGAAGGTGCCGGTAAGGTCGTTCCACTCGTAGACGTTTCCGCTCTGGTCGAACGTCCCGTAGTAACTAGGGCTGTCGCTGAAGGCGCCCACATTCGTGAGATAGTTCTGTCCCTCCACGTAGTCGGCGGAGCCAGTGACGGCGTAGACCCCGGTGTTGTAGTTGGCCTGATTCGCCCCGCTACCGACGGTGTTTCCCGGGAAGTCGTTGCTCTGCGTCGCGTAGGTGTAGTAGCCGCCGGCGCCCCCATTTAACGTGGGGGAGTAGTAGGCGGCCTTGTACCACTCGTTCTCGGTCGGCATGTAAAAGGTCGGCGGCAGGCCCGTGTTGGGGTTGATCGAATTTTTATTGGGGACGTTTCCATCGTTGTAGCCGTTCACGGCATACGCGCCATTTTCCGTCGTCGTAGCATCTTGTGGCCCGGTCGGCTGTCCGTTGGCCATCCAGTTGGCGAATCGCGCCACGGCCCACCAGTTCACGTAGGTGATCGGCCGATTGCCGCTGTTTCCGGCGTTGTCGAGCACCGAATACGTGATATTTCCCGGGGAGCCACCCTGCACGATGCCGGCGATGTTTCCGTTCGACGCCATCGCTCCGTTATAGAGGTCGTAGGTGTCGGTCTTGGCCACGGCGTTGAGAAACGCAGCGTACTGGGAGATCGTCACCTCGTATTTGCCGATCTGGTACTCGTAGTTAACCGCCCCGTAGCCCGTCGTGTCGTTGGCGTTCCCCGCATTCCCCACCGTCACCCAGTCGATCGTGACGGCATGGGCGGAAGCAGAGAACAACAGAGCGGCAATCGTGATCATCAGCTGGCCGGTGGCGTTCATGGCAATGGCTCCGATGGGACGGTGACTTTCATCAAGCGCCCACTGCCATCGCGACACGCTCTTCAACACCGCAACCACCACATCCACCGACACCGGCCAGCACACACCCACGCGCAGCCGACAGCGTGCAACCCAGCAACCCGTGCCGCAGGAGGAACGCTCCGCCGCCCAGAGGCTCCGCACCACCATAGCCGCCGTGAAACTCAGCTTCACGTGGCTGGGGTCCGCAAGACTCTTTGGTCGTCTCAGCCCACCGGTCGCTTGAAAGTCTTACGGTATTTCGAGGGCGTTATGCCGACCAATGTGCTGAACAGCCTCGTAAAGTGGCTCTGAGACGAAAACCCGAGGTCGAGGGCTACTTGCGACAGAGGTGTCGAATCCCTCCGCAACACGACCAACGCTTTTGCCAACCGTCGCCGATTGACGAACCGACCGAGGCTCAGCCCCTCCGTGTGCCGGAACTTTCTCGCACAGTGGCTCGGTGAGTGCCCGACGAGCGAGGCAATCTGCTCAAGGCTGATGTGGTGATGCAGGTGAGCGTCGATGTATTGAACGATCCGGTTCATTGCTGGGAGCGGAAAGACGCCGAGGTCTTCGTGCCAGTCCGGCGCATGCCCACCGAGGGATTCGACGAGTCGCAAGATGAGTGCACGAGCCGCGGTCTCGGACCCCAGATCGTTTGCGACTCCACAGCCTGTCGTACTGGTAAGCCGCACCATGCAGTCTCTGAGCACTGCATCTTCGCGAGGCATGAGATGCGGGTAATCGCTTGGCATATCCGTCTCATCCGATCCGGCAAGAGCGAGCAGATGCCATCTGGGTATTTTTAAGAGATACGAACTCGACGGAGCATCTCCGGAGCGGATAACGCGAGTGTGGACGTCGTTGTCGGAGGCGAAGAAGGCGACCTGATCGAGTCCGTGACGGTAGAGCCTCTCGCAGCCTCTATGAATCCACTGCACATCGACTGCTGCTGCAGTTCCGATGACCAGCGTGTGGTTCGTCTCCCGAGCCTCATGAACCACTGTCATCGCTGGTGGCATCTCAAACGAGAAACCAAACCACGAGTGATGCGGCAGCAGGCTGAGACTCGCTCCATCCATCCTTGCGTTCCCATTGAAGATGCTTACCGAACCGGCGAGTTACCTCACCCTCACCCAAAGAGCTGTGCAGGAAATATTAGGATGCATTTTGGTTCTGTCGATGCTGTCGGCGGCTTGAGGGCGGCACCGTTGGTCAGTGATGCCATGGCGACGGGTCTACCTCGGAGAGACACCATCGGTCGTGATCGTGTCGTGAAAAAATCGGTCGGTTAAGACCCGGCCCTGACGCCGCCTCAGGTCATTTGGGGTGCGGTGGGCTGCTCGGGTTATGCCAGCCCAACTCATGGAACTGATGCGGCACGAGTCGATCGAAACCACTCTCCGCTATTACGTCGGGGCCAACGCCCAAAGAACGAACGACGCTATTTGGGCTGCCTTCCGGCGGGAGCAGGAGCGTCTGTCGGATGCGTCTTCTGACTTTTCTTCTGACTTGGCCACTTCCGGGGGTGGTGAGACCACACCCCCGAACGAGCATCCCGGACTTGAAAAACTGGCACGCAAGCAAACTAGGCCCGGTGTGATTCGAACACACGACCAAGGGATTATGAGTCCCCTGCTCTAACCGCTGAGCTACGGGCCCGGAGAACGACGATTCTAGCGGGGGAACCGGCCGGGGTTCGGCGGGCTTTTTTCGCGTCGTGCATCCGCGGACAATGACCGCATGACGGCGTCCATTCACCCGCCGCTCGTGCGTCGCCTGCTCGAGCCGGCGGCCTACCCGCACCCGACCGCCGGCATCCGGCTCGTCGAAACGCACATCTCCTGGGTGTTTCTCACCGGCCCCTTCGCCTACAAGGTGAAGAAACCGGTGAACTTCGGGTTCCTCGATTTCACGACGCTCGAACGGCGGCGCGGCTTCTGCGCCGACGAGGTGCGGATCAGCGGCCGCTTCGCCCCCGATATCTACCTCGGTACCGTGCCGATCACCGGCACGCACGACGAGCCGCGGGTGGCGGGGGAGGGAACGCCGATCGAGTGGGCCGTCAAGCTCGTGCAGTTCGACGAGGCCGAGCGGCTCGATAACCTGTTCGAGGCCGGCAGGCTCACGGCCCCCGACTGCGAGCAGCTCGGGGCCGAGATCGCGCGCATCGAGGAATCGCTCGCGGTGGCCGAGGCCACCTCGGGCTGGGGCACGGTCGAGAGCGTGCGGACGGCGGCCGCGACCATGTGCGAGCGGCTGCGTGAGTCGCGGCCCGATGTCGCCACGCGGGCTGACGCGGTCGAGCGCTGGCTCGCGACCCGGCTCGCGGCCGCGGGGCCGTGCCTTGAATCGCGACGTGCTGCCGGTCGCGTGCGGGAGTGCCACGGCGACCTGCACCTGGCGAACCTCGTGCGGCATCACGGCCGGATGGTGGCCTTCGATGCGATCGAGTTCAACCCGGCCCTGCGGTGGATCGACGTCGCCAGCGACGTGGCGTTTCTCGTAATGGACCTCCGCGCGCGGGGCCGGCCCGACCTCGCGGCGCACGTGACGAGCGGCTGGATGGAGTCGGCCGACGATCATGCGGCCTCCGCAGTGCTGCCGATCTACGAGGTCTATCGGGCGCTGGTGCGGGCTGGCGTGGCGGCTCTTCGCGGCGACCGTGACGATCCGCCGGGCACGGCACGCACGGAGACCGAGCGGTATCTCGGCCTGGCTGAACGGCTCACGAGCCCACGTTCGCCCCGGCTCTTCGCGACGTGTGGGATCTCGGGCAGCGGCAAGACGACGCTGGCGTCGGGCATCGTCGGGGCGTGCGGTGCCGTGCGGCTGCGGAGCGACGTGGAGCGGAAGCGGGTGCTGGGGATGCAGCCGACGGAGCGGCCACGGGATGCCGCGCATGCTGCCACGCTCTACGGCGACGCGACGACGCGTCGGGTGTATGAGCGGCTGTCGGAGCTGGCGGGCACGCTCTTGGAGGCTGGTGCGAGCGTCGTGATCGACGCGGCCTACAACCGCCGCTGGCAGCGGGAGATCATCGCGGCGGCGGCGCGGCGGGCCGGGGCGCCGCTCATGTGGCTCGACTGCGAGGTTCCGGTCGAGACGGCGGTCGCGCGGGTGACGGCCCGCGGCGCCGCCGGCACCGACGCGTCGGATGCCTCGGCCGACGTGGTGTGGGCGCAGGCGGCGGAACGGGAGCCGATTACGGAGAGCGAGCTCGTGGCGCCGGCGGGCGTGGATCCGCCGCGGCGGCTGTGCGTGACGGAACGCGAGTTGGCCGACCCTGGGTTCATCGCGCGGCTGGCGTGAGGCCGGAGAACGGGTTAACGCACGAAGTCGTGGGTGGTGGTGGCTCGACCCCCGCGTTACCACGCGGGGCTTTTATGAAAGTGGGACGCGGACCGCGTCATACAAGCCCCGGGCGGGAGCCCGGGGGTCGGCGAATGAATGACTGCCCGGCCTACTTTGCCGTGGGCTCGCTCGATCGCTTGAGCAGGCGGAAGAGATCGCTGTCGGTCGTGAGGATCAGCGTGGCGTCTCGGCCGAGGGTGTTCTTGTAGGTGTCGAGCGTCTTCATGAAGGCGTAGAAGTCGGCGGCCCGGGGGCTCGCGGTGTAGGCCTTGGCGTAGATCTCCGAGGCCTGGGCGTCGGCCTTGCCCTTGATCTCCTGCGTCTTCCGGTAGGCGTCGGACTGGATTCGCTGGAGATCCTTGTCCTTCTTGCCCTCGATCTTCGCTGCCTCGCCGGCTCCCTCCGAGCGGAACCGTTCGGCGATCTGGAGC